>CAJWBN010000026.1 GCA_913020735.1 uncultured Acidimicrobiaceae bacterium | reverse complement strand
TTGGGGGCGGGTGGCTTCGAGAAGAATTTGACGCGTTGGGAGTACCTTTTGAAGCGCGCGGAGCTCGTACAGATGAATATGTTCAAGCCCTGCGAGTTTTGTGGTCGGAAACAGAAGCGGAGTTTCATGGCGAATTTGTCGATTTCGCCCCCGTCTATTGCCAACCCAAACCAACCCAACAACCCATTCCGATACTTGTTGGAGGTCATTCGGATAGAGCGGCTCGCAGAGCTGGTGAGTTGGGCGACGTGTTCTTCCCGGCAGAACGACCAATAGAAACGCTTACAGAGTTGTATTCGCGGGTCAAAGAATACGCGGAGAAAGCAGGGCGTGACCCTGCACTCATCGAGCTTTGGACCTCTTCAACTGGGGACCGAGATCACCTAGACCAACTAGTAGAGGCAGGGGTCAGCCAAGTAATGGTCCCCGCCAGACCTCCTGAGCAACTTGGTGAACGTTACTCACAGTTAATCGTTGACTATGACGTAGAGGGTGCCTGATGACAGACCCAGATAAAACCTCAGATCTACTTGCTCGTGCAGAGCGCGTTCGAAGTGAAATGGGGGGTGCAGAAAAAGTTGCCAAAATGTCTGATGAAGGGGACCGAACAATCCGTCAACATATCGATGGATTTCTGGACGAGGACACCTTCCGAGAAATTGGGACATTTAGCCGATCAATCAGAGCAGAAGAACGCGAAAAGACGCCAGGTGACGGGAAAATCGGTGGACATGGAACAGTCAACGGACGACCCGTTGCAGTTTTCGGTGACGACATAACTGTTTATCGTGGCTCAAGCTCGATCGTCGGAACCAGAAAAGAGCATCGTCTGTATGAAAGGGCCATGGCAATGGGCATTCCCATTGTCCACTTCGGAGAAACGGGTGGCGCGCGAATACCGGACACAATGGGGGCTGAAGGTATAAGTGAACCCGGCGGCCTATTCGAGCTTGCCAAACGCCAACACAGAGTCCCAATGGCGACCATGGTCACGGGGCAGTCGTTCGGTGGCTCATCTTTTCTATCCGCACTATCTGACTACGTCGTAATGGTCCGGGGATCCTGCCTAGCTGTCACGTCCCCGAAAGTGTTCGAGATAGCTACCGGCGAGATCATATCTTTCGAAGATGTGGGTGGAGTTGACGTCCATGCAAGAAAGACCGGTCAAATAGACCTTGGAGTTGATACTGACGAAGAGGGGTATGACGCAGTGCGAAAGTGGCTCTCGTATCTACCTAACAACGCCTGGGAGGCAGCACCCAGAAACGAAACCCTAGGTTCATTGGATTACGATCCCGGACTATCGGAACTTGTGCCAGCAAAACGGACACGTGGCTACGACATGCGACAAGTCGTCAAACGCATCGTCGACACCGATTCGCTTTTAGAAATTCAACCCTTGTATGCCCGTAACGTCGTGTGCGGCATGGCCCGTCTCAACGGATTTTCGGTAGGGGTAATAGCTAACAATCCCATGTTCGGGGCAGGCACTCTGGATCCGCAGGCCTGCCACAAGATCATCCGACTGGCGACCGTGTGTGATTCGTACAACATCCCCATCATTTTTCTTGCTGACGTTCCCGGCTTCATGGTTGGCGAACGAGTCGAACACGAACTGATGTTGCATTGGGGAATGAGAATGATGCACGCTCTCCAAAACTGCTCAGCCCCGACGTTAACCGTGTGCATTCGTAAGGCCTTTGGACTGGCGTGGCAAGCCATGAACGGTTCACAAATGCCAGCACTCGGCGTCTACAGCTGGCCAGGAGCAGAGATTGGCTTTATGGACCCCGAAGTCGGAGTAAACGTGGCCTTCGGATCAAAACTCGCTCGCATTGACGATAGTGACACTCGGGAATCCGAACGTGTCGCACTAGTACGAGAAGTCGGTGAATCCACGAACCCCTATGAAGCAGCAGGAACGATGCGGATCGATGAGATCATCGATCCAGGTGACACCCGCGGCGTCCTAGCGAATGACCTAGAAATGCTGTCCCACCGGTCTGTCCCACCACCCGAGGCCCGACCTTTGTCTTACTGGCCGACTTGCTAGAAATAAAATAGTAGGCAGCCGAGATGAAAGCGTTTAGATGAGAGCAGCATTCACCAGACAAGGAAATATTGTTGTCGATACCACAACTGACCCAACTCCATCAATCGGTGAAGTCCTAGTCAAAACGCTGGCATGTGGGATATGCGGAAGTGACCTGCACGCGCTTCGACATGGACATGAAATGGTTGCGAGTCAGAAAGAAACTGGTGGACCTCTTGTCTATGACGCAGACAAAGATCTGATCATGGGCCACGAATTCTGCGCTGAAATACTAGACCTGGGAGAAAATGTTCCTGATCATTTCCAAATAGGCGACGTTGTGTGCTCTATGCCAGTCCTCGTCCGTTCGGATCGGATTCACACTCTCGGCTACTCGAACGAGTTCCCGGGCGGATATGCAGAGAACATGGTCCTCTCGTCGAGATTGCTGTTACCGGTAAGGAACGGCTTAGCGCCTCAAGAAGCAGCGCTTACTGAGCCAATGGCAGTTGGAAGACATGCCGTAGAGAAATCTGGCGCTACGAGCGAAGATGTTTGTTTAGTCATCGGATGCGGGCCTGTAGGTCTCGCGGTAATCGCCGCATTGAAACAAAAAGGTTTAGGGCCAGTCATAGGCGCGGATTTCTCTCCAAGGCGCCGACAGCTAGCTGAGCAAATGGGCGCAGACGAGGTTCTGGATCCAGCGGTGATCTCGCCATACGAAAGTTGGCAGCAGACGGCCTGGCCTAAGAATGTTGACCGCAAGGACCCGATGGTTCGCTTCAACAACGCGGGTCCCAAGCCAGGTCTCATTTTTGAATGTGTAGGAGTGCCAGGTGTCATTGACCAGATCATTCATGGTGCGATGAAAGACACCCGAATCGTTGTGGTTGGAGTCTGCATGGAACAAGACAGTTTCCGGCCCCTCACCGGAATTGGAAAAGAACTCAACATTCAATTTGTTTTGGGATACACAGCTGAAGAATTCGCAGACACTTTGAGAGCGATCAGCGAAGGAGAGCTTGCTGTCAGTCAGCTCATCACAGGCCAAGTCGGTTTAACGGAAGTAGGCGAAGCTTTCGAGGATCTAGGCGATCCGGAAGCTCATGCGAAAATCATTGTGGAACCATGGCGCTAGGAGCGCCGTTAGGTCAAAGGTCGAATATCCAAGGTGAGGTTGGCAAAGCACTCGGACGGAAATGACGGATGACCTGTTCCAGCTCGTCAACTGATTCGATGTTTGGTAACTGGAGACTTGAGAGTAAATGATTCAAGACATCCAACTCTGATTCTCCGAGCGCCACTCGGTCGTCGATGGTGACGGCGCCATCTCGTTTCGCCAAACGATCCCCCGATTGCGCCAAGACGAGAGGCACATGTGCGTAACGAGGAGGTTGGGCACCGAACAAATGAAACAAATGCACCTGGCGCGGTGTTGATGGAAGTAAATCATCTCCGCGTACGACCTCGGTGACTCCCATGTCAGCGTCGTCAATAGCCACTGTCAGGTTGTAGGAGGGTGTCTGATCACCGCGGCACAGTACAAAATCGTCGACAGCTCCCTCGAAATCTCCCAACTGGCGGTCTTGGATCCGGATTAATTGACCTTCAGAGATAAGCCGCAGTGCTGGATTTCGACCCGACCTCTCGTTTTCTGAGATCTCCTTTGCCGTAAGGCGACGGCATTTGCCGGAGTACGCGCCTTCAGGTAGATGGGAGTGTGGTGCGAGAGCAGCTTCACGAATTTCGCGTCGAGTACACCAACACCTGTAGGTCAGGCCTTGCTGTACAAGGTCTTCGATGCCGTCTTGATATAGACCTAACCGCTCACTTTGGTGAAAGATCTCGCCATCCCAGTTCAGGCCAATACGCTGGAAATCACGAATTTGGGAGTCGTAGAAATCGTTTCTAACCGCTCCATCCAGATCTTCGAACCGCCACAATAATTTGGTGTTTTCCGAGCGCGCGAACAGCCATGCCAACAGCGCCGTGCGGAGATTCCCCAAATGAAATTCGCCGGTTGGGCTCGGGGCCCATCGACCTGTCACGAATTTTCTGCGAGTGCCTTCACGCCCTGAACACAACGTCGCATGTTCGCGAGATGTTCTTCCTGGCGGCGGCTGATGATAAGCGCTTCCTTATCAGGCATTGCTTCAATCGCAGGAGTCAATCCAGATGGTCCTGGGCCCAGTCGTACAGTGTGACGGAGTCGGCAACGGTGACCATGTAATTCGTCTATTTCCCAACGCCACCGTGCAGCGGCATTCTCTTCTCCATCGCCTACAGCCCAACCGAACAATTCGTTTTCTTTGAGCTCGGTGATTGTAGATGTTGTCTGCCATTCACCAATCTTTGGGTGTTTATTGGTGCCGATGAACTGGGCTCCTAAAGCAGGACCGTCAGATGGCTCTATCCAAGTTGCGCCCTGAAACTCTTCCGAAAACTGAGCTCCCATATTTATGTCAGTTATTAGAGACCAAACTGTTGCCGGTGAAGCATCAACATCTAATTCGACCGTAGCTCCGGGGCCTTCGCCTATGGCGCGGTCCGCGTCGTCATCACGCTGTTCCCAAGTGTGACCCCAGTTGTCGAAGTAAGTAACTTCTTCGGCCGAACGTCTTGATATCGATGCAAAGTCGCCGCCGGTGCTGAAAGCGACAGGTAGCAAGGCAATAGGAGTTACTCCTTCTGGAATTCCGAGAACCTCCCGAATTTCCTGATCGTTATTTAGAATCGCGGTAGTCCATGCAGTGGCTAGGCCTCGAGCTCGAGCTGCTAGGCAAAAGCTCCATGCTGACTGGACCACTGAGTCGAACAACCCGGGTTTCTTGCTGTCATCATGGACCCCCCATATACACGGAATGACTAAAGCCGGAACCTTGTCGAGATTTTCTGCCAAGTGAGCGGCTGAGCGCATGACATTTGTGTTGCGGTGTTCAGTTCCGGCCAGTTTGTCTCGAGCAGAGACCATCCACTTTCCAGCGCTTTCCCAATACAACTCTGACAAGCGTTTCTTTTGATCCGAATCACGAACAATTAACCACCTGCGACTTGACTGATTGCCGCCACCTGGACCTTGTTCGGCTAGATCAATGCAGTCAAGAATAAGTTCGTTTGGGACAGAGCGATCTAAATCAAGGCGAAGTCTTACCGACCTGGTTGTAGAAAGAACACCATCAACAGATGCAAGGTCAACGCCGTCTACGTCGTATCGAGCTGGAACGTGATCATTAGGTCGTGAGGAATTCATGACCATAGTCAAGCGCACCATTGGCCTCTTTGCTCGAACCAGTTGCCACATGATGAGAAGTGAAGCGTGTTGAGGTCCTAACGTGTCAGATGTGAGTTCACGTCAACCGTTTTTGAATGCCAGGCTGCAAGGTTTTGGAGCAACGATTTTTGCTGAGATGTCTGCCTTAGCCGTGAAGACCAATTCGGTGAATTTAGGACAGGGGTTCCCTGACAAAGATGGACCCCTCGAAGTGATTGAAGCCGCGACATCTGCCATACGGAACGGTTTAGGTAACCAATACCCGCCAGGCATTGGGGTCCCTGAACTGCGTGAAGCCATCAGTGATCATCAACGACGCTTTTACGGACTTTCCTACGACCCAGACTCAGAAATACTTGTTACTGCGGGAGCCTCAGAAGCATTAGCGGCTGCTGTGCTTGCTTTATGTGAAACCGGAGACGAAGTAGTGACCTTCGAACCCTGGTACGACATATATGGCGCAAATATTGCAATGGCAGGAGCAACCAAGAAGGTGGTCACTCTTCGACCACCCCACTACTCCTTTGAACAGTCTGAGTTCTTAGCGGCGTTATCTCCAAAGACCAGGCTTATTTTGTTGAACTCCCCCCACAATCCAACTGGGAAAGTCTTCTCCCGTGAAGAGCTCGAATTCATTGCGAAGGTTGCGGTAGAACGTGATCTTTTAGTCGTGACCGATGAGGTATACGAACACCTGGTTTTCGAAGGTGAGCACATCCCGATTGCCTCATTTCCAGGAATGCGCGAACGGACAGTCACTATCTCTTCAGGTGGAAAGACCTTCGCGTTTACCGGTTGGAAAATCGGCTGGGTCTGTTCAACCCCTGAGCTAACTAGCGCTGTGCGAATAGCGAAACAGTTTTTGACTTATGTGAGTGGTGGGCCATTCCAGTACGCCATAGCAGTGGGGTTAGCTCTTGGAGATGACTACTACGAAAACTTATTAACGGACATGAGAGAAAAGCGAGACTTTCTGTCCGCTGGTTTGCGGTCGGCTGGATTCGAAATCTTCGAATCCCAAGGCACCTACTTCGTGACGGCTGATGCCAGATCGGTGGGATACGAAGATGGTCTCGAATTGTGTTGGCAACTTCCCGAAAAAGTCGGTGTCGTTGCCGTACCTAATGTGGTTTTTTATGACAATCAACACGAAGGACAGCACCTGATTCGGTTCACCTTCTGTAAAAGCCTAGAGACCCTAAGCGAAGCCGTGGACAGACTGCATGGTCTGACATGAGCCTTCGCGTAGCCGCTATTCAACATGACATCGTCTGGGAGGACCCCGACTCGAACTTCCAGAGATTGACGCCGCAGATCGAAAGCGCTGTCGCAGCAGGTGGTCAACTGTTAGTACTCAGCGAGATGTTCTCAACAGGATTCACCATGAATTCAGCAAAGTGCGCTGAAGCACTCGATGGTGCAAGCCACGAGTTTCTGTTGATGCAAGCTGTTAAACACCAGATTTGGATTACCGGATCGGTGCCGATGCGATGGGAAGACGGAATTGCCTACAACACACTTAATTTGGTGGCACCGAACGGTGATACTTACCGCTACAAAAAGATCCACCCCTTCACCTTTTCTGCGGAACCCGAAAACTACGGGTCAGGAAACGAATTTCTCCAAGTAGACATCGGAGGGACACGAATCACTTTCTTTATCTGCTATGACCTCAGATTTGCCGATGAATTTTGGCAAACAGCTCAATCCACTGATTTGTTTGTCATCCCCGCCAACTGGCCTGCGGGTCGAAGAATGCACTGGCAGACACTCCTTCAGGCTCGAGCCATCGAAAACCAGGCCTACGTATTGGGTGTTAACCGTGTGGGTGAAGGAGATGAGCTCAGCTATGCAGGAGATAGCGCCCTGATAGACCCGTGGGGCGAAACGATCACGTCAGGCATGTCCGATGAAACCGTATTGATCGCTGACGTAGATGTCGAAGTCGTGAAACAGACCAGAACTACTTTCCCAGTGTTTCAAGATCGACGGAACTGAAAGAACAAGACCACTATCGCTAATCATTTACCGACCAACCTTGGAGGCAAACATGAGTTTCGTTGAAATGCGGACATATGAATTGAAACCCGGAACGGCGAATACATACGCCGCTCTCTATCTTGAAGAAGGCTTCGCGATACAAAAGAGTCATTTGGGTGAACCAGTGGGCTACTACGTCAGCGAAGTAGGAGATCTCAATCAGGTGATTCACATGTGGCGTTACGACAGTTTTGAAGAACGAACAGAGAAAAGGACGGCGTTATTTTCCGACCCTGCATGGCTTGAATACGTTTCCAAGGTCGGACCGATGGTCGTTACTCAAAGAAACGCGATCCTTAACGACATTCTGAATTAGTCAGCTCAAACCGATAAGCACGACAGTACTCATCGCGAAAACGAGACCTACCAGTCGTCTGTTAGTTAGCTGTTCACCCCAAACAATGCGAGCTAAGACGACAGTGACAACCGGGTAGAGACTCGCTAGCACAGCGACGGGGCCCAGTTGCCCATAACGCAGCGCGAACAAGAAAGCTACATTCGCGCCAGTGTCGCAAATCCCGCAGCCGATCAGCGGGATCCAACCACTCGAGGGTCGTAGCTGCGTCTTTTGCGTCAAAGCAACACATATCAGTACCAGTGCTGCAGAAAATCGGCCCGTAACCAGGGGCCAAGGTGCTGATGCAGTACCGGTTTCACTTAGTAGAGAGAAGAAGAGACCGAAACCTAGGCCCGCCAACAACGCTTCGTAAATTACTGAAAGGGAAACTCGAACATCTTCACCTGCTGGCTGGGAACTCAGGATAAAGATCCCAATTAGGCCAGCTGCAAGCCCAAACCAAATCTGTAACCCCAGGTCGTCACCTCGAAAGACCCCCCAAATTACTGGGAACACGGCTGAAACGACTGCTGTGATGGGCGCGAAGATCGATATCGGACCACGCGCGAGTCCTCGATAAAGAAGACCAAGACCTGCGATCCCCGCAAGTCCCGCCACGACACCTAGAACCAGATCGTTCATGCTTGCGCTCGTCGCTATAAATGGAGCGACAACCAAAAGAGGGAAAGCGCCGACCAAAGAAACTGTTGTTAGGACTTGTATAGGAGGATGCCGTCGTGAGCTCACTCCACCTAAGAAATCTCCGGAGCCATACAGGAATGCGGTGATAACAGAAAGAAAGACAGACATAACAGGGTTGATATGAAAGCACCAAGGCATCAACGAGACAAACGAATTTGTGGATCCCCCTTAAATTAAAGAACCAAAGAATGTGGTCTTCGAAGCTCGCTTGAACAACAATGAAGTGTCCGATCTGAGCTGATCTGAAATCAGCGCTTGTTCCCGAAAGTTTTGATACATGTCAAATGCACTAATGGAAAAGTGGGCCGCAAAAACTGAAACGCTCGGCAGCTGGCTCTCGCTTCCCGACTCCCACGCCGCGGAAACAGTGGCACGCGTCGATTTTGATTATGTGTGCGTTGACATGCAGCACGGTATCGCTGACTACCAAGTCGCAGCGGTCATGTTGCAAGCAGTAACTATGACCGGAAAGGGGACGCCCATATGTCGAGTTCCTTGGAATGAGCCCGGAATCATAGGACGTATGCTCGATGCCGGGGCGCGCGGAATCATCATTCCAATGGTCAACTCGGTTGCAGAGGCTGAAAGCGCAGTAGCAGCGACGAAATATCCGCCTCTAGGTCAAAGAAGTTACGGTCCCACAATTATCGGAGGACGTGCTGCAAATGCGGGGGAGGAGTACTACCCGACTGCTAACCAGACGAATGCATGTATACCCATGATCGAAACCCGTGATGCGGTCGAAAATCTTGATGCAATTCTCGCAGTCGAAGGAGTTGACGCAATATATGTTGGACCCGCTGACCTATCGTTGAGTTACGGGTACGGACCGGCGTACAGCGACGATAATGAAGAATACAAAGAGGTTCTCGAGTACATAGTTGCCAGATGCAACGAAGCAGGGAAGATCGCAGGTATTCATTCCACGAGCGCTCTTGCTGCTAACCGTCGAGAGAAGGGCTTCATGATGCAAACGATCAGCGGAGATATTGCCGCCGTAGCCAAAGGCAGCTACCAAGATTTGAAAAACGCGATCGAAGGAGGAGCCGGCGACGGTTCTTCAAAAATTTATTGATCTATTTCCTTAGTGATGCGGCTATCACTTCGACGTGTGACTAAAACAAAACAGACCCCAGCAGTACCGACCAAGCAGCCGGCAGTTTGAAACGCAACAGACATTGAAGCGTTGTCGCTTAACCAGCCCAAGGCTGGCGGCCCTAGAACAAATCCGACGTCCCCGGCAGATCGGTACAGACCTATACCCAATCCCCTTAGTTGTTCAGGGAAAAGGTCGGCGACAAAGGCAGCGGGTGCCGGTCCAGCTGTGCCAGTTCCGAGGGTGAGGATGATATTTCCCATTACGAACCAGAGTGGAGTTGAACTGGATGCGATAACGAAGGTTCCCAATGCCGCTGCTATTCCCGAAAATAAAATGACCGAAGCTCTACCGATGTTCTCCGTGGCCCATGTAGCGGGCCAAAGGGTGAAGAGGGTCATTACTCCGGTAACGGTAAAAACCAACCCGATTTCGCCTGGCCCCCAACCCAATGTTCCATCGGCATGAAGAGGCACCAAGGTTGCCCGAGTCCCTGCGCGGGTCATGAAGATTGTTCCGGTGACAAAAGCAATTGCAAGAAATGGCGCGCTCCGGATGATCAGCGCTGCTTCACGAGCAGGGCTTTTGCTTTCAGATGCTGAAGGCAGTGCGTTACGGGTTTCGGGAAGACGAAAAATGGCGTAGACGGCTGCTACTAAACCGATTACTCCCACCACGTGAAATGGTGCAGCGAGCCCCCAACGCTCAGCCACTAAACCGCCAATTCCTGGACCTAAAGCGACTCCGACACTTAAAGCCCACTGATTGGTCGCCACGTACCGAGCGCGGCGATCGGGTGGAGCGATATCGATCAAATAGATCAAGGCACCGCTCATATAGAAGGCAGAACCACCCCCGGCGACAAATCTCCATATGAGTAGCGACCAAATATCGTCCGAAAAACCTGAACCGAACATTCCGATTGAGGTCAAAATTGGACCGCCGATTAGAAGAATGCGTCGACCGAATCGATCGGCAATCATCCCGGCTGGAACATTCAGGATTAATCGTGCCAAAGCAAACACAGTAAGTGTCAGCCCAACAACCGTTGCACTTACACCAAAGTCTCGTGCATAGAGAGGCAAGACCGGTCCGATAACCCCTTGACCTGCCATCACTAGGAATGTCGCGAAACAAAGAACTAAAAGTTTTTCGAATTCTTGAAGCTTTGTTTTCAACAGGAACACTCGCTATTGCTATCACCAGGCCAGCACTATTCCCGTGATCTCACTAGCATGCCTGTACTGGGGAAAGGGGATCCAATGCAGGTCGATTATCCGATCATCTCCGCGGATTCACACATTGCTGAAGCACCTAACGCATATTTGGACTACATCGATCCGAAATGGAGGGATGTCGCTCCGCATGTCGTAGAGACTGAGGACCGGGGAGATGTGTATGTCATAGATGGAATGAAACGAACTATCCAAATGGGTCTTATTGCAGCCGCTGGTCAGGCTCCCGAAGACTTGAATCCGCAGGCGAAGTGGGATGAGTTACCGCGCAGCGGATGGGATTCGGCCTATCGGTTACAAGACCAGGACCGAGATGGGGTGTCAGCAGAGGTCATATATCCATCTGTTGGCATGGTGCTTTGTAATCACCCTGATGCTGATTACAAGAAAGCCTCTATGGACGCCTACAACAGGTGGATCAGTGACTATTGCTCTGTAGACAAAGAACGCCTTCTTCCGATTGCCCAAACACCTCTTCGATCGGTTGAAGAAGGTATCGCCGAACTAGAAGCGATGAAGGCAAGTGGGATGCGTGGGGTGATGATGCCCGGAAACCCTGCGACCGACTTCGATTATGACGACCCCAGATGGGACCCGTTTTGGAAAGCGGCGGTTGACCTCAAACTGCCGCTTTCATGGCACATATTGACAGCTAAAGAATCAGGTCGACCACGGGGACCCAAGGCAAACTCTTTCATGACCATCATCCGAGCCAACCAAGACATCATGGGAACGCTCGTCTTTGGTGGCGTCTTTGAACGAAACCCAGAGTTGCGAGTTGTGTGTGTCGAAGCTGATGCAGGGTGGGTCCCGCATTACATGTACCGAATGGATCACGCATACAAACGTCACCGTTATTGGCTTCCGCCAGGTCAAGAACTATCAAAACTACCGAGCGAATATTTTCGGGAGAATATTTATACGACCTTCCAGGATGATTGGATTGCTTTCAAGATGGTCGAACATGTCAACCACAAGCGTCTTCTGTGGGCTAATGATTTTCCGCATAGCGACAGTACCTGGCCGTGGAGTCAAGAGATGCTTGATGAGCACGCTGCCAGTCTCACCGATGTGCAAGCCAAGGACATATTGTGTGACAACACTGCTGAGCTCTATGAAATAAACGTCGCTGCCTTGCCGGTGGGTGGCGATAGCTTGGCGGCGACAGTCTGACTGGAATCACCTGTGAGTTTAAAATCTTCTCGCCTCACTACTTCTGACTTCGCCGCAGCTCAGGAGACTTACCACGCCAACGGTTGGACCGATGGCCTTCCTATTATTCCGCCGACACCTGACCTTGTATCAGCCTGCCTGGAATGGGCTTTGTTGCCGCCTGAACATCTCGTCGGTATTGAGCCGGTAAGGGAACGGTCGATAACCGCAGAAAAACTTGCAGTCAATGCGGTCATGGCAGGGTGTCTACCGGAGCACTTTCCGCTGGTTGTAACTGCGTTTACAGCGATGCTGGCACCGGAGTTCCTCCTTCACGGAGCCACTGCATCAACCGGAGGATGCGCAATATTGCTCATAGTGAACGGACCAATTCGCCGTGAATTGGAGATGGTGACGACGTTTAACGTCCTAGGTAACACCGACCGCGCCTCTGCTGCGGTCGGTCGGGCGATACGACTTGCTCTTATCAACCTTTTGGATGTCCGACCCGGCGAAATCGATCGGTCCACGTTGGGTCATCCCGGAAAGTTTTCATACTGCATAGCTGAGGATGAAGAGAACTCTCCATGGCCGTCACTAGCTGAAGAGCGTCTCGGAGAATCTGCTGTATCTGCGGTCACAGCTGTGGCAGCCATGGCGCCTCGACAGATAATGAACGAATGGACATCGAACCCGGAAGAGATTTGCGAGACGATCTCAGCTGAAATTCGATCTAACCAACTCCATTATTCAATATGGGCGGGTAATTATGTCGTTGTGCTGCCCCCCCAGCTTCGTCGACACTTTTTTGACGCCGGGTGGTCTAAAGATGACATTCAGAATTGTATTTTCAATCAAGCCCGAGTCAAGCGTGGCTCCTGGAAAGAAGTAGGTAAGGGTTCAGTTGTCAAAGACCGCGCGGATCGCGAGTACTTAGCTATGGAGTCTCCCCAAGAGCTCATGGTTGTCGCTGCTGGTGGTCCAGCGGGTGGATTCGCGCAAATTATTCCACCATGGTTAGGAACTAAAAGTCGCGCAACTACCGTGGCAGTCGGGGCGTGTGTTGATTGTGAGGTGCCATAGCAATGGAACTTATGAATCCAAGTCACGAACAACAGCTAGTTGCATCGGAACCGGCGCAGCGACTTAACAGCCTGCAAGGAGCTGTTGTAGGGCTCATATCGAATGGCAAAGAGAACACGACACCGTTTTTTGATCAGGTTGAATCCATTTTGCGAACTGAATACGGGGTGTCGGAAGTGGTTCGCAGAACGAAAAAGAATTACAGCGCCCCAGCCGAAGCTGAACTAATACGAGAAGCGATGGGGTGGGATGCAGTTCTAAGTGGTGTGGGAGATTGAGGTAGTTGCTCGTCGTGCAGTTTGCATGACGCAGTAATGGCGGAACGAAACGGAGTTCCCGCAGTCAGCATCATGACGTCAGCTTTTGTTGATGCGGCTGAGCTAATGGCCAGAGTTCAAGGTGTGCCACTCCATCCGTTTGCGGTTATCGAACATCCGATAGCGAGTGCTGATGCGAGGGGTATTGATAAGCGCGCTCAGGTAGCGGTAGACGCGGCGGTTGAGATCCTGACTCAGTGATGATTTACGGGTTGTCAAAAGGCGCGTAATCAAGGGGAAGAGCGGTAGTCCGCTTTAGTTCTTCCATTTCGAAAATTGTTCGAACGTCATAAAGCGCTACCCGTTCGATCAAGCGTTTGTAGAAGTCGTCATAGGAATTCATGTCGGGGACAACCACCCTGAGCATGTAGTCGATTTCGCCACTAGTCCGAAAAGCCTCAACAATTTCTGGGAACTCTTCAATTGCCGCGGTGAAGTCGGCAAGCCAGGCAGCGGAATGTTCATTAGTGCGGATCTGGACTAGGGCACTAATGTCCAAAGAGAGTTGAGATGCATTCAAGATCGCCACTTCGCGTTCGATAATGCCGGCCTCTCTCAACGACTGCACACGTCGCCAGCAGGGCGTGGGAGTTAAACCAACTTCGTCACCTAATTCACGAGAGGAACGTGTCGCGTCTTGTTGAAGTAAGTGCAGAATTTCCCGATCAATGATGTCCATAACACAAGAATATTGCGCCAAAAGAAATAAATACAGTATATGTTTCTAAAATAGGACGATAATGGGCAGAGGTAGGCACGAACGTGTTGCGCTGATATCCCTACTCTGTTGGCATGGGAGTCAAGGATTATTTCACAGAACATCCATCCTCAGTGGGGGAGAGCTACGGAGAACACTTTCGAGTAGCTAGTCATTTCTCGAAAGAATTACTTTTTGCTGGAATGGCGTGTGCAGTGCACGCGATACTTCCCAAATTGTTCATGACAACTGGAAGTTCTAAGGTCCGCCAACTTCACTCTGAAATGACCCAAGGAATGCGTAGCCAGGTTGAACAAGACACCGAATTCGAAGCAGCGGCTGAACCGCAACCAGCTAGTTAGTGAATTGACTGCGGGCTAACCCTCAGTCTCTAAGGAAGGCTAATTCGAAACGTCGTGATTCGAATCGCCAACCATCGGAGGTGCGCACAAATTGATCGTGGTACTCGCCTACATACTTTGGTAAACCGGCTGGAGCAGGACACTCAGCAACTCCGGTTGGAGAATCGTGACGGAAGTTGAGCAGATAGCAAAGACTCGTCGCCTCGTCTCCTTCAACCCGAACTAAGACATTTGTGCAGAGATGCCGAGATTGACGGCGTGTCACGTCTTGTCTGGCTGAGAAACCAGCTCGTATCTGGTCTTGCCCAATCATCTCAACTCCAGGCCCCGACCAGTAACCGCCTGCGGTGAACAGGTCAGCGATCGCGCTGGCATTGCCGAAGTCGACTAGGTGGCAATATTCAGCGATGAGTTTCTCGCAAGCTTTCTCGTCGACGAGTCTTTGTAGATCTTGATTCACAACTTCTCCTTGGCTGTCTAGCTCAGTCTTGCAGTTAAGTCAGAAGACAAGGAAACGTCGGGTAGTAACGGTTATTTTCTGACTCATGAGTACAGGAATTAAAATCCGCAGTAACGGGCTTCTGGTATGTCCATGGGGTGAAGGAGACACGGACTACGCGCACTACCACGATACTGAGTGGGGGTTGCCGGTAACCGACGATGTAAAGCTCTACGAGAAAATGTGCCTTGAAGGCTTTCAGGCAGGATTATCTTGGCTCACCATCCTTCGCAAGCGAGATAACTTCCGAACAGCTTTCTCCGGGTTTCAAATAGAGAAGGTTGCTGCATTTGGTGAGCAAGACATCCAAAAACTTCTGAATAACTCCGGAATTGTTCGACATCGCGGCAAGATCGAAGCCACAATCACGAACGCGCGAGCCGCTATAACGACTGTCGAGCAGCACGGCTCACTCGCTAAGTTCTTTTGGAGTTTTGAGCCCGCCGATTCCCCACCAGTCGAAAGACCTTCGCAGGTAGTGGCAAAAACTCAGGAATCCGAAAAGATGAGTAAAGCCCTGAAGCAACTCGGTTGGCGATTTGTTGGTCCAACCACTTGTTATTCACTTATGCAGGCAGATGGAATAGTCAACGATCATCTCAGTGAATGCTTTCGCTACCCAGAAATTGAAGTAGCGAGAAAGGCAGCCAAGAAGTCGATCTAAGCTTTGGATGGCTATCTAGGGGGACTCATGCTCGACAACTACCGCGTTATCGACCTCACCGACCGCCGAGGGTGGATGACAGGTTTTCTATTAGCTCAACTCGGTTGTGAGGTTGTGCTGGCTGAACCGGAGCAAGGGTGGGAACGCGACTATTGGTTTGATGCGTACAACCGAGGCAAAAAATCGGTTACCGTCCGGACTGCCTCAGATATAAGTGAGCTAGCGACAGAAGCCGACTTCGTTATTGACTGTGGAGCTACCCCCTTCGCGTTAGACCTAGAAGAGCTTCGATCCAATAACCCGAGTTTGATCACAGTGTCATTAACCCCATTTGGTGATGACGGCCCTAAGTCGACCTGGTCAGCAACAGACCTCACTCTCGTTGCTGCTAGCGGTCAAATGATTTGTAACGGAGACAGTGATAGACCGCCAGTTCGCATATCTATCCCCCAAGCATGGTCACACGCTGCATGTCAAGCGCTCGTCGGTGCGTTAGTTGCCAGCGACGAAAGGTCCAGGTCAGGTCAGGGACAACACGTCGATGTATCAGCTCAGCAAGCGATGTCTGAGACGGCCATGCCTGCAATTTTGCATGGACCAGCCGGATTAGCTCCCCAAGAACGGATGTCTGGCGGAGTTCAGCAGGGACCTGTTCACCTGAGATGGACTTATCCCTGTGCCGATGGCGAAGTAGTCATCACCGTTGCTTTTGGAGCAATGATCGGCCCAATGTTCAAACGCTTCATGGACTGGATGTGTGAAGAAGGTGCTTGCGACGAAGCCACAAGAGACAAAGATTGGGTGGATTTCGCAATACATATACAACAAGGCACCGAAACAGTTGAAGAGCTGGCGCGAGTAATGGACCTGATCGCTGAGTTCGCGGCAGATAGGACTAAAGCAGAGTTTCTGGAAGCAAGTTTGGAGCGAGGGCTATTAGTCACACCGGTTGCCGATCTAGCTGACGTAGTTGCCAGCAAGCAGTTCGAGGCCCGCGAATTTTGGGATGACATCGAAGGTATTCGCTACCCAGGACCCTTCATTCAAGCCAGCGAAACTCCGTTACGCCGACTAGACGCGGCACCAATTCTGGGAGAACACCAGTCTGCGATCGCAACGCATAGAGAGCGACCGTCTGAAATACCTAATCCGCAAAAGGTCGAAGCCGGCGCCAGACCGTTAGAAGGGCTAAAAGTCTTGGATTTTTCGTGGGTCGCCGCAGCACCACTCACCACAAAGATTCTTGCCTATTGGGGAGCTGAAGTCGTTCGACTTGAATCAGTCACGAGACCTTGTTTGCTAAGAGGAGCATTAGGTCATCGAGATGACGTCCCCGACCAAGAAAACGCGATCGCATGGCATGCCGTTAATTCCAACAAGTTGAGTCTCGCTATCAACTTGTCAAAACCCGAAGCCAAAGACGTCGTGCTGGACCTTGCGAAGTGGGCTGATGTAGCGGTGGAGTCGTTTACTCCCGGAACCCTTCAGTCGATGGGTTTTGGGTACGAAGTTCTTAAAGAGATCAACCCCGGAATTATTGTTCTGTCCAGTTGTGTCTTTGGACAGACAGGCCCGATGAAGAATTTCGCGGGCTTCGGCAACTTAGCGGCCGCTATTGCTGGATTCTACGACATCACCGGATGGCCAGACCGAGGAGCAGCCGGACCATACATGGCTTACACGGATTACACGTCGCCTCGTTTCACCACTGCGGCACTGTTGGCGGCGCTGGATTATCGGCGTCGAACTGGAAAGGGCCAATACTTGGACTTTTCTCAGGCAGAAGCAGCGACCCATTATCTGACTCCGGGAATTATTGAATATCAGACAACAGATCGCATGCCGACGCGTACGGGAAATGCTGATCCCAACATGATTCCGCACGGGGTATACCCATGCTCTGGAGAAGACCAATGGTGCGCGATTGCTTGCGAAAACGACGATCAATGGAAATCATTGTGTTTGGAAATGAGGCGCGAAGATTTAGCTGACTTAACTTTGCAAGAACGGCACCAACAGGTGGAAACAATTGACGAAATAATCGCCACCTGGACTCAAGTCCAGAGTCCAGGTGGACTGCAAATTCGTCTCCAACATCATGGTGTCAGTGCCCACATGGTCCAAGACACGGGTCATTGCATGAATGACCCGCAACTAGTCCACCGCGATCATTTCCCTTGGGTCCCACACCCAGAAGCCCGTGAAGTGATGATCGACGGTATCCCGCATCACTTGTCGAGATCGCGAGGCGGATTTGATTGGGCCGGGCCCACGTACGGACAACATACGATGGAAGTTTTGGAGGGAATACTGGGATATGACGGAGAGCGAATCGCTGAACTAGCGATAGCAGAAGTTCTGGAATGAGGCCGGCACAGCCCCTCTTAACTGCCTACGATTTCGGATGTGACAACAAGCCCACCGGATTACTACCGTCAAACAACACCAAGCCCATATCCGCTTGAAAGATCAGGAGTAGATCAGTGTTTTGGTTGTTCGACTTCAAACGACAAAGGACTCGGGCTGGTCTTCTCTAGATATGACGATGGCACGATCGAAACCAGTCATCTCACGCAGCAACATCATTGCGGATTCGACACAGTTATACACGGTGGGATTCAGGCAGCGATTCTCGATGAGGTGATGGGGGTAGCGGCTCAAAGTACGCTCGCCAACGAAGCATCGGATCTGGCGTGTGCCACAGCAGAAATGAACCTCAGCTACTTGAGGCCAGCCTTTTTGTCTGAGGAAGTAACTGCTCGAGCTTGGGTTGTGAAAATTGATGGACGTGACATCTATGTGGATGGTGTATTGCTTTCCTCGGAAATGGTAGAAGTGACAACCGCAACCTCTCGATGGCGTCAAATGCGATACCAGCCCACATGAACTAATCGCTGACCGCTTTAACTGGCCGAACCCCTGCTTCAGATGCCAGGTGCGTCATCGGAACATCATGAGATTCATATGGCAACTGATCGAAAATAAATCGCTCTGTAATCACACCGATTCTAAGACAGTCGCCGGAAATACGGGAAAGCAGTTCGTCGTAATACCCTGCGCCATGGCCTAGTCGATTGCCTCGCGTATCGATAGCGAGAGCAGGTACAAGAGCTACCGAAATTGAATCAAGGGGAAACTCCGGGGCATCTTTGAGTGGCTGCATGTACCCAAACTTGTGTCGCTCCATAATTCCGCTAGCACTATGGACCGTGAGTGGTCCGCTCTCTGGAGTCCGAGTAGTGGCGAACCTGTCCCAACCCAGGCGATCAGCCAAACTATCTAGGTGAAGCTCATTAGGCACTGGTCGATAAAACAGAAATGCACCGTCAATCTGACCTAGGAAGTCCGCTAAATGGTTAACCACAATCTTTTCGGTAGCTGAGTCAACCTGGGCCCGTAGCGGGCGCAATTCTTTCCGTAACGCTTCCTTTGATGAGTGAGCATGAGAGTCAGCCACCACTGACGTTTGCCTCCGCGTCAGGAGTTAGCATCACCGCTTCCTGAGGGTCCGCCAACCAATTCTCAGGTAGAGCGACTTTCCTAGGACCACCGGTGTGGCTCCTTTTCACTCGAACACCCTCGGGGGGGAGTATCGCGTCATGGTCGAATTCATTAGTAATGGATTCCAACTCACCAAAACTGCTCACAGCATGAATGTGTCTTCGGAGTTCTTTCCCTACGGGCCAACCTGCAACGTACCAACCCGCGTGCTTTCGAAATCTGCGGACGACGGTGCTCTCATCTTCATCATAAAATTCGAGGAGACGATTGAGATGATCGAGCATGACCTCTGCGACTAATCCAAGTGTTGGTTGAGTTAATTGAGGCTCCCGGCCACTTAAGACAGATACCAGATCGGCAAAGAGCCAAGGGCGCCCTAAACAGCCCCGCCCAATCTCAACTCCAGCCGCTCCTGTATGGCGCATCATCCGCAACGCATCCCAAGGTTCCCAAATGTCCCCGTTGCCAAACACAGGGATATCGATGCTCTGCACGAGTTCTGCAATAGCGTCCCAATCTGCGTGCCCGGAGTAGAGATCTGTAGCGGTCCGAGCATGCAAAGTCACAGCGACGCAACCTAAATCTTGAGCTATTCGTCCACTGTCTAGGAAGGTCGAATTTTGTTCGTCAATACCTTTACGAAATTTGATAGTCACCGGGGTCTGATCTGCGGCTTTGACCGCTGCCTCAACTATTGCCCCGAGAAGTCGACGTTTGAAGGGGATAGCTGCGCCGCCGCCGTTCCGAGTGACTTTCGGAGCCGGGCACCCAAAATTCATGTCGATATGATCGACGCCCAGGCGGTCTTTGAGCATTTGAACAGCTAAAGAAACGTATTTGGGATCTGTGCCGTACAACTGGATTGATCGAATTGCCTCGTTAGCCCCGAACTCGGCCAGCTTCCATGTCGAGGAGTTCTCTTCGACTAAAGCTCTCGCTGTAATCATTTGATTGACATATAAGGCAGCGCCCCAACCTGAACATAATGATCGGAAAGGCCAGTCCGTCACACCGGCCATTGGTGCCAAAACAACTGGGGTTTCCAGACGGATCGGCCCCAGGGTCACTGGAGATACTTCCCCGGGTTGGAACGGTTTAAGATTTTCGTTGAGCGCACTCTTGTAAGGGTTCACGATGTCCTATTTCGGTTCGGAGACATCAAGTCGACGCCAGCTTGAATTAGCAGGCTTGCGGTTTCCACCAAGGGTAAGCCGATCACGTTCGAATGACTGCCACTAATGGCTTTAACAAGTGAAGCGCCCGCACCTTGGAGAGCGTAGGAACCGGCCTTGTCTAGAGACTCGCCTAAACCCAGGTACCAATCAATGAGACGCTGATCCAGAGGCACAAATTCGACATCGGTTCGAACCACCGTGACTGCTAACTGGTCGCCAGTTCGGACAGCAACCCCGGATACGACCTGGTGCACTTTGCCAGATAACGCGCGGAGCATAAATTCGGCGTTGTCTAGGTCAACCGGTTTTCCATAGATTTGGTCCTCCAATACGACGCAGGTATCTGCCCCAAGAACCACAAACCCCTCTACAGCTAAGACTTTCTGCGAAGCGACTCTTTGAACATACTCTTCAGCCTTTTCACCGATAATGAGTGACTCATCAACATCGGGGACGGAGACAATGAAATCGACTCCTAGAAAAGACAACAGCTCTTTTCGACGCGGTGAGCTTGATGCGAGAACGAGTTGCTTATCCATGTCAGTAATCTTCTCCGACCATCAAACCATCGAAAGCTATTGATATAACAAATACTTCCACTGACGGGAAATTTGGAGTGCTTTTCAAGAACTGACGGCGTTCAGATTGGTTACTGTGCGTCGGTGGAATTCAATCTAGCTCGGGTGATAGCAGAAGTCGCCGACGCATGTCCCGAGCGGATCGCATTAGTTCATCGAGACACTGAGATCCTGTTCCCCGACTTTGTCGAACGATATCGCCGATTAGGAAGTGCTCTAAGTGCTGCAGGAATCGGTTGCCAAAAAGAACGCTCGGAATTGGCCGGCCATGAAAGCGGACAAGATCACATAGCTCTATATCTCAACAATGAGTTTGAATATCTCGAATCTATGTTGGGAGGTTGGGCCGCACGGGCCGCTACTTTCAACGTGAATCACAGATATATGGCGGATGAACTTCTGTACCTCTTGACCGACTCAGAGGCAAAAGCAGTGATCGTTAACTCTGCCTATGCGCCTAACTTGGCCGAAGTCTTGCCCCAACTGCCGAATATCGACCTCGTTGTTCAAGTGCCAGACGATTCAAACAATGAGCTACTTGAAGGTGCTATTTACTACGACGATTTCGTCAAGGGCCACGATCCGAAAGATTTAGATGACTGTTCTCCCGATGACTTGTATGTCCTCTACACAGGCGGAACTACTGGAATGCCTAAAGGAGTGCTTTGGAGAAACGCGGATTTCTTCGTAGGAGCTTTGGGTGGCCTAAACAGGAAAGAAAATCGCGAGTACGAATCGTATGTCGAAGTAGCAGAGGCGGCAGGTAGAGGAACTTTGCGTTGGATGACAAGCGCACCGTTTATGCATGGTGCGGCTCAGTGGATAGCACTCCAAGCTCTCTCGATGGGTCACACGGTGGTGCTGCCTGATGTGACTGACCGCTATGACGCGACAAGTGTTCTTCAGGCGTGTGAACGCGAAGATGTCGAATTCTTGCAGATAGTTGGTGACGCTTTCGCTCGACCCCTTCTAGATGCCTCGAAAGCTGGTCAACTGGTTCCTCGTTCGCTTCGATCGATCATAAGCGGTGGCGCAGTTTTGAACTCCGAGTTGAAAGAAGAACTTAAGCAACAATTTGATGGAGTAACGATCAGAGATTCGATCGGTTCAAGTGAGACTGGCGTTCAGGGAAGCAATGTAAGCACCAAGGAACAAACAGCTAGTACAGGTGACTTCGTGCCTGCTTCGGGAAGCGCTGTGGTGAACTCAACTATGGATGCTGTGGTTGAAGCAGGATCAGAGGAGATTGGCTGGTTCGCCATGTCTGGCCGCGTGCCTTTGGGTTACCTAAATGACGCTGAGAAAACTCGAAAAACCTTTCCGGTCGTCAACGAAGTCAGATTTTCTGTTCCAGGGGACAGAGCTCGCTTACTCGCGGACGGCCGTATCGAAGTTCTAGGCCGAGATTCGGTAACGATTAACTCTGGTGGAGAAAAGATCTTTGCTGAAGAAGTAGAAACAGCTGTCAAGACTCACCCAGCCGTTTACGACGCTGTGGTGTGCGGTCGCCCAAGCGCAAGGTGGGGCAACGAAGTAGTTGCCATCGTTCAACTTGTGGGACAACAAGAAGACCTAGAGTCAGAGATCATTGA
>CAJWBN010000025.1 GCA_913020735.1 uncultured Acidimicrobiaceae bacterium | reverse complement strand
CACAAGGTATTTCCGCTCCATGATGTCCTGAAATGGCATGTTGATCGCTATGGCAAATCCCCGCCGCTCCCATGGCGACTAGAACTTCTCCGCTAACGGGCTGCGCTAGTTCAAGGGTCTCCACCTGCACGGGTTCACCCACCTTGTTAAGAGTGACAGCTCTAATTTGCATACCTATAAATCCGAATCGTTGCGACGCCAAAAGATTACGTTGTTCTGAGATGGCACCACGACCACTGTCGTCAGCACATCCTTGGTGCGGAGGCACCAAGACCGTTTAATCACTCGAACACGTGACTGATGAAGCCGGTAAATAGAATCGGATTTGTTGACTTAGTAGCGTGTTGTTGGTGTCGCTGTTCTCTAGTAGGTGAGAACTACGTCTGCTTGGCTACTTAGGGCCACCACGCCTGGAGGGCCGCTCCAGTTGAGCTCAAGTCCCTCTAGGAGTACTTCGTGAGCATTGTCAGGAGTAACTCCTACGACAGCTTGTGAGCCGGTGGAGCAATAGATGCCTTCGGCTTGATCGACCAACGCCTCCATCATCGATTTACATGAACCTGGCTCTTGGGAGACTTTGTCATCTAAGGAGCTAATGAATTGGTCTTGCAACAACTGCACGGCGTGAGAAGCGAAGAAAACGTTGACGGAGTGACCATCGGCGGCTGCCTGCGCGGCACATGCGATACCGATTACGCATTTGCGGGGATCGACTGCTGGATCAGTAGATATCTGTACGAAATAGCTTTTGGTCATAAGGAGGTGGCCTTTGGTTGTTGACTTCAGAGGGCAGGATATGAGAGTTCTGAGCCGTGCACTCAACTTAACTTCGGGATTCGACTGGAGAGCGAAACATCCATTGGGTTTGGTTCTGTGATGATGCTGTTAAACGCTTGGTGCGATCAGGCTGTTGGGAGATTCCCTATGATGCGAGTCGGAGTGACAAGGACCGCTGCCCTGCGACTCTTCAGCATTTCGGCGTCGTATGCGTCGAAATCATCGTGCATCCCACCCGCTGCCTGGTAAATCTCGCGAAGTAGGAGCCTTAAAGCTTCTGGGTCTACGGACTCAACGTTGTCTTCTGGACCGATTAGGTCAGCGGCTCCGGTTGCAGCTATCCAATTCCAACCCCTTCGAACAGAGATGGTGACTTCGGACCCTCGCCTCACATGTTTCAAACGGGCAGCTGTTCCCATAGAAACCAACGCGACACACTCGTCGCCCGATAGGGGATTGGGGATTATTGCGCAGTTCGCGATGCTGGAAAGGACTCGACCGTCTTGTTGGACCGTACTTATTGTGGCAAGTCCAGTTTCATCGGCAAGGAAGCGGCGTAAGTCATCAAGGTGAAGCATTATGAGTCCAACCTTCAGTTGTTATTGAGCGGACGTGGGACTACGAGCGGATGATTGCTCGCGAGGCAACGATATATGGCCGATGTTGTCCAGTTAACTCGATGCGGCTATGGAATTGGGAGAATCTGCAGTTGTTCGCTTCGGGGAAGATTCATAAACGATTCAAACTCAACCATAAATTGGTCCGTGCTGAGACCGAAGACGCGATTAAACGCACCCTCGACACCTGATTCGAATACTTGGGGGAAGAACTCTAAGAAAACCGCGTCGAGAGAAGTGCGGTTAACGAGCCACGCGGTTGCCCACTGACCTGTCGCATATTGGAGAGTTCCAAAGCACAGGCCGCAATAAGCGCTGACTCGAGCGCGGTCTGCGGCGATATCGGCGATTGTCAGATTCGGAACGATCTCCCGCAAATCGTGAGACTCGTCGAGCGCTTGGATCATTCGTTCCCTGAAAGACAACCAACCTTTTTGGTCAGCAAGGTAGAGGGCGAGAAACTCTGCCGAGCCCTCCTCGAGCCAAATCGGCCACACCAGGTCGGGGCCATATAGGTCAGCTTCGGGGTAGAGCTGATGGGCATTTTGGTAGATGTGAACGTATTCGTGGGCAGCGACTTTGGCGCCGTCAGCGGGCCCAATTTGTGCTGGGTTTCCCATTACGAACGATTGAGTAGGAGTTGAGCGGAAACGGGAGTGTTGAGCGAAGGCATTGGCACCCTTGTAGTGGGCTATCTCCCATATGCCCACTCCTTGGTCATCTCGACACCTTTGCAGGAGATCTAAGTCGTAAGCCCAGGAGCAGTAATCCTCGATAGCGGCCGCTGTAGCCGCCTCATCGGAGCCGATTACATAGACGCGCATTGGCCCGTAGGAGCCTAAATATTCTTCAGCTGCTTTTATCCCATCTTCTACAATTTTGCGATCGGATTCGTCTAGGTCAGATGTAATAAAGTATGACGCCGGAGTTGAAAGTTCCTTATTCCAGCCGAGATCGACCAACCTTTGGGCACTCTTTTTGGCGTCAGCGTCCATCTTCTTTTGGTAGCGAGCTTCTATCTCTGCATCAGTCAGCGAGATGTAAGGCCGGTAGGTCTTGAACCTCCAGCAGTATTCCTGGTCGTTGTCCGGCCCGCAATCTCCTCTTAAGGCACTTAGGTTCCATTCCCAACACATCTCGTGATCCTGAGAAGCGCATTCACCAAATTCACTCGCGTAGCGTTGTCTCCTCTCCTCAGAATTCTCGTATCCATTTTCCTCACCTACATCTGAATGATCTGGGCCCTCATCTGAATGATCTGGGCCCTCATCTGAATGATCTGGGCCCTCATCTGAATAATTTGACAAGTCACTTGCGCCACAGTCTTGGCTGAATCTTTCACTTTCAAGATAAGGGTCAAGTTCCGGGCTTTGGGTTAAATACATTTCTTTGAGTTCTGTGTAGCTGAAACCAGATAGGTCAGCCATCAGGTCAACTACACACTCAATGACCTCAGGGGCATCTCCAGGTCCGACGTCCAAAATTGTGTTTATAAGAAATTGCCGTGCCTCGTCATGGTCGTCATCGTTCGGAGATACGTGTCCTTCAGATTCTGTGGACATGAGCGCGGGGCGCGAAGAGCTCTCCGGTCCGTCGACGGATCCACAAGACACCAATAGACAGCTAAGAACGATTAAGAATCGGAAGAAAGTCTTCATGATGGACCAGTGTGCCACTTTCGGCCCATACTTTGGATCTGAGAGTTTCGGGTGCGCAAGATGGAGCCGCGAATGGGTGAAGCCTTTGGTGTTTTTGTGCTGGGAATAGCGGTTGTTGTAGCAGGGTTGTGGAAGTTGAAGATTCTCAAAAAGCTGTGATTATTCCGCGGTCACATACTCAGTAATCACCTGGTGTGGCTAATTGTTTGAAGGAGGGATGCTCCAGATGGAGCTTCGCTCTGGCAACATGTGCCTATGGAAATCGTTCTCACCGGAACCGGGAGTCCACTGCCGGATGCCAACCGAGCCGGACCATCAACCTTGGTAAAGGCTGACGACTGTCATGTTCTGGTCGACGCTGGACGCGGGGTGCTTATGAGGATGGCTGCAGCGGGATCACTACCGGTGTTCCTTAGCGGAGTGCTTTTAACACATCTACATAGCGACCATATTTGTGATCTCAACGATGTGATCACAACTCACTGGATCATGAGTCAAGGCAACGGCACGCTCGCTATCTATGGGCCGCCAGGCACACAAGAATTCGTGGATCGCCAGATGCATGCACTTGAGGCAGACATTGGGTATCGAATCGAGCATCATGATCAATTAACCAGCGGGCCAAAGGTCGACGTTACTGAACTATCCCCGGGAGCCGAATTCTCCATAAATGATTTTAGGATCACTGCTGCGGCTACGCAGCACGCACCAGTACATCCAACGCTTGGGTACCGATTTGAGAATGAGTCAGCAGTGGCGGCGCTCGTAGGAGACACTGTTCCCTGTGGGGGAGTCGATGAACTCGCAGCGTCAGCAGATGCCTATGTCCAAACGGTGATTCGCAGCGATCTAGTGAAATTGGCCCCAAACTCAATGCTTCTGGACATTTTGGATTACCACTCCGACGTAGAAGACGCAGCTCGAACTGCGGAGCGAGTTGGGGTGAAGCGTCTTGTGTTGACTCACATGGTTCCCGCACCCCTTCCAGAGCAGTACCCCGAGTGGATTGACTTAGCCAAGCAACATTTCGATGGTGAAGTAGTAATAGGCGATGACCTAACGACGATCTCGATCTAAAGGACACTGTGACATCACAACCGCCGCCTTCATTCGAGGGGAAGATAGGAAAAACCCTTGAGGACTCCGTCCCGCACTACCCGGTGAAGCCTCACCCAGGTTCGGACGCTCCCAATGTTGTGATCGTTTTGATTGACGACACGGGCTTTGCTCAACTCGGGTGTTATGGATCCGACATAGAAACTCCCAATCTGGATGCGCTAGCTGCTGCGGGGTTACAGTTCACAAATTTTCACGTGACACCACTATGTTCGCCGACGCGAGCAGCACTTCTCACCGGCCGATCACAACACAGCGTGGGCATGAGGTCGGTCTCCAACCATCAGACAGGGTTCCCTCACCAACTTGGCCATATCTCTAACAATGCAGCAACCATTGCCGAGGTATTGCAGTCTGAGGGCTACGCCACATTTTGTTCGGGTAAGTGGCACCTCGCTCCGACCAACGATATATCTGCAGCCGGTCCTTTCGACCAGTGGCCCCTAGGGCGAGGCTTTCAGCGTTTCTATGGTTTTTTGGAAGGCGAAACAGACCAGTTTCATCCTGAACTAGTGGTGGACAATCATCACATTGACCCACCTGGCCGACCCGAAGACGGCTACCACTTGAGCGAAGATTTGGTTGACCAGTTGTTGCGGATGATCAACGACAGCAAAGGCGTCCGACCTGACCGGCCATTTTTTGCGTACCTCCCATTTGGCGCCACACACGCACCGCATCAAGCGCCTGATGCCTACCTTCAAAAATATCGTGGCCGATATGACGAAGGCTGGGACGCGGTAAGAGAACGTTGGTATGCAAAGCAGCTGGAACTCGGTCTGATACCCGAATCAACTGAGTTGGCGCCGAGAAACGATGGGGTCGAAGTTTGGGATGACCTTCCCGACAACCACAAAAGATTTGCTTGCCGGTTACAAGAGGCATTCGCTGCGTTTCTCGACCACACCGATACGCAAATCGGAAGACTGGTTGATGGCCTCCGAAGCATGGGGGAGCTTGACAACACGATCCTTCTTTTCATGGCCGATAACGGGGCGTCACAAGAAGGCGGCCCATACGGCGTCATGCATGAAATGAAATTTTTTAATGGGGTTTTCGACTCGCCGGACGACCTGATCACTCAGATCGAAGACGTGGGTGGTCCTCACAGCCACTCGAATTACCCATGGGGGTGGGCACAATGCGGGAACACGCCATTCAAATGGTACAAACAGAACACTCATGAAGGCGGTGTGCATGTTCCCATGATCATGCATTGGCCGGCAGGGATCGACCCAGTGCAAGCTGGCTCTTTACGGCACCAATTTGTCAATGTTTCTGACATCGTCCCGACCTTGTATGAGTTGCTGGCAGTTACAGCGCCTGAAACGCACAAGGGGTATCAGCAAATCCCTATTACTGGTTCGTCTTTCGCTTCAGTCCTTAACGTCGCCGATGCACCGCCAACTAACCAATTGCAGTACTTCGAACAGTTTGGGTCCCGAGCTTTGGTAGCTCAGCAGGAGGGTATTACGTGGAAGGCTGTGACGCGACACCTAAAGGGGGTTCCCTTCGAAGATGACCAGTGGGAGCTCTACAACCTGTCCCTGGACCAATCTGAATGCCATGATTTGGCTGACGCTCGACCGGAGAAGCTCGAGGAATTGATTGACCTTTGGTGGGAGCAGGCGGAGCTGCATGGCGTACTGCCACTTGATGACAGGACTATCGAATTATTCCGGTCGCGCTTAGATGACCATTCACCTCATCCCACACACCGCAAATATCGGTACAGGCCGCCTATGTCTCCGATCCCGGCACAAGTAGCGCCGTCTCCAGCGGGCCGGTCATGGGAGATGAAGACTCAGGTGACCTGTGAAAGTGGCGACGAAGGGGTGCTGTATGCAATGGGTAACGAGAACTCCGGTCTCACAGTGTTCGTTCAAAACCAACGATTGATCGTCGATTACAACGCGTTTAATGACCATTCGATCTTAGAGTCTGACCATTCGATCGTTGAAGGTGACAACGAATTGTCAGTGCTAATAAGTCGAACCGGTCGCCGAAGCGGAAATATTGAAATTTCAGTGAACGGCGAGGTTTGTGGCTCAATAGAACTTCCGTTCATGATGAGAATGATCAGCTCCATTGGGGCGAGCGTAGGACTGGATCGCGGTTCCGCTGTGTCGGAACGATATGAAAGCCCATACCCCTTTACGGGGGAGATAAAGGACCTCACAATTCAGCTTGGAACCCGGACCGCAGGTGAGGATGAGGCCAGCGCAGCAGCAGAAATGTCGCGTCAATAAACCTCAAAAAATTTCAGTCAACCTAGGTTATGGCCGCGCCATCCATGCGTCCTTCTTCGCGCCATTCGTCCAAGATTCGATGGAATCGTATTGGTCCAGCTCCATAGCTGGTCGTGAAAAAGCCGTCAGGGTTCCCGGCTTTGCCTTCGTTGTTGTAGTACCCGGGAGTGCACTCAGCTCGGAATCGTTCTCCGAGCTTAGATTTGTCCTGAATCTCGTCAACCCACATCTGCTCGCCCTCAGCGGTCGCTTCAATGGTTGTTGCGCCCTGGTCCCTTACTTGAGAAATCATGTAGGAGATGTGCATTGCTTGTTCATTGAGCGCTTGTGGCACGTTGACAGTTACCGCGGTGTGGGTGAAGCCCAAAAAGAAACAGTTAGGAAAATCAGTAGTTTGCATCCCGTGGAGGGTTCGCGGTCCGTTCTCCCACTTGTCACTCAGGGTTTGTCCGTTGCGACCGACGATGTCGTAACCGGCGCGCCGGGTATAGCCCGTGCCCACCTCAAAGCCAGTAGCAAAGACAATGCAGTCAACTTCATGCTCAACTCCGTTGGCGACAACGCTATTTGCTGTGATTCGCTCCACCCCTTTGCCTTGGGTGTCGACCAGCGTCACGTTGGGCAAATTGAAGGTGGGTAGATACTCGTCGTGGAAACATGGTCGTTTGCAAAACTGTCTGTACCAAGGCTTGAGCGCTTCGGCTGTAGCCGGGTCTTCGACTACCTCGTCGACTCGATTTCGAATTGTGTTCATCTTCTGATAGTCGGCCATTTGCATCAGGTAACCCTTTTCGCGACCGCTGATGCGACGCCCGAGTTTCCGGCCGGCCAGCTTGGCTGCCGTGCCTGTGAGATTCCTGAAGATGTCAGTCCAGCCATCAGAAACGAGATCTTCTTCCTGATCGCCTCCTGCAACCAAGGTATTGAAGTTATCCATTCGTTTGTATTGCCAACCGGGCTCCAAGGAGGCGGCCCACTCGGGATCCGTCTCGCGGTTATTTCGGTAGTCAATTGAGGAGGGAGTCCTCTGAAATACGTACAAGTGCTCGGAGGCTTCGCCAAGATGTGGGATGCACTGGATAGCAGTAGCACCAGTACCGATAATGGCGACCTTTTTGTCGTTCAAGCCAGTCAGATTTCCGCTGTTGTCCCCACCGGTGTAGTCATAGTCCCAACGACTGGTATGGAATGTGTGTCCTTCGAAGGAAGAGATGCCTTCTATCCCTGGCAGTTTCGGTCTATTTAAAGGCCCATTAGCCATCGCCACAAACTGTGCCCGCATTTTGTCGCCGCGATCAGTTTCGATGACCCAACGCTTCGTGGCTTCATCCCAAGTTAAGTTCGTAACTGAAGTGCTGAAACAGGCGTTCTCATATAAGCCGTAATGGTGACCGATGTTTTGAGTGTGCTCCATAATCTCAGGAGCAAATGAATACTTATGCTTAGGGACATAGTCGAGCTCTTCGAGCATCGGAAGGTAGCAGTAACTCTCCACGTCGCACATCGCTCCCGGGTAACGATTCCAGTACCAAGTACCTCCGAAATCGCCGCCGCGTTCGATAACTCGTATATCTGTGAATCCAGCTTCTCGTAGTCTGCCGCCCATCAGTAGTCCGCCGAAGCCGCCACCGATTATTGCGATTTCTACTTCGTCGAAAAGGGGTTCTCGTTCGACGGTCTTCTCGTAGGGGTCGTCTAGGTACTTGGAAAATTCCCCGCTTGTCTCAACGTATTGTTCGTTGTGGTCATCGCGTACGCGTTTGTCGCGTTCGGAAAGGTATTTTGTGCGCAGCTCATCGGGGTCGAAATCGATCTCTCCTAGTACTGCTGTTACTGCCTCGCGCATTTCGTCCATGTATTGACTTTACTGTGAAAATCTAAGACCTGTTAGTTAAGCGGGGCGAGACTTAGTTCCACGAGATACGTGCCCAAGACAGAGTCGAGCAGTAGTAAACATCGCGATCGTCGCCGGCCGCTAGGAACATACCGTTAGCTATTCGGGAACCGGTCGCAACACGGCTCAGCAGTTCTCCGGTTTTAGTATCGACAACGATGAGGTCATCGGACTGTGCTTGAGTGAAGTCGTTGATTACCAGTTCGCCAGATTCGGGAAATACGACGGGTTGCATCGTTGGACGAGCATCGAGCTGCCAAAGGACTTCCAAGTCCCCGTCCGTGGAGATTCCAGATAAGCCACCGTTGATCGAATCCCAGGCGATAACTATCTGCTGCTCAGGTATATGTACCGGTGGAGCAATTATTCCGCCGCCGGAGTTTCCGAACGGCTCGACCGCATCTAACGACCCCGTTTCCTGATTTACGCGTATGAGTCGCTGGGGACTGGTCCAAGGAGCGGGACGCTGCCAGGACAGAAGCTTTCCTGCGGCTTCCTCAAAGCGTCCATTGGGAAGCGTGTGGTGAATTGCTCGGACTCCCTCAATGTCTCCGCAATCCATAATCCAGAGGTGGTCATCAGAAATGCATGAATCCCATGCGAGTCCGGAATTCGAACCTTGGTTTCTGTATCGGCATTTCCAGTCAGCGATTTCGGGTTTTCCTTGGGTTACGTCAATCTTCCAAATATGTTCCGTGCCGGGGACATACACAGAGTCGACACCATCTATTAGGTCAGCAGCAATGCGACCCATTGAGCCCTCGGGAAGAACAATCGTCTCAGTAACTTCGAGGTTGTTCGGTTCCAGGAAGGTCAGGGTCGTGCCACCTTGCCCTTCGAGTCTCAGGTCTTTGGTAACCAACGTTCCATCGGATAGTGCGAGTAAACCATTGTGGGCGCGGTCTACTGGGAGCTCCCGTTCACAGATCACCGACAGATCGTCTGGATCTAAACGGTGCAGAAATGAACCGTTGACCGACATGACTGAGCCATCAGCGTGAACGAGAATCGCCCCGCACCACACGTGATCGCCGCAAGGAAGATGAGGCGATTCCGCACGAGATTTAAGGGTGGTCGGGTCATACCGTTGCACCCAACCAAACGGCGGAGGACCTGAGAAAGCGGGCATGGTGCCGCCCAAATACCATTCGCCTGGGTCCCTGCGCACGGTCATGACGTTCCAGCGTTGGTTTTCTACCAAGGTGACGCTCGGGGTTCCTTCATGAGCATCTAGGCGGCCGGAGCTCGCTTTTTGACGGCGGTTTCCTCCGCATTCAACGGGCCAAGGAGAGTCCCAGTAGCCAGGATGGCTTTCGTTTCGGTCGAGGGATGTGTTTGTCATTAGTTACTCACTAATCTTCGACAGGTTTCGGCTTGCTAGCTGCTGAACTTGAAGGTTGAGCGATGGAAGACACCGACTAATTGAGCCAGATAAAGGCGCTGTTGTCGAGATTGGATTCGCTCCCACTATTGGGCCTCACACCGATGAAATGGTTGATGTGCTTAGAGATCGGTAGCGGGAGCCCAAGTTGAGTGAGTTCCACTGGAAATCCTCTCGGGGAGCCTTATTGTGCATATAGGTCCTTGAGCGGGGTCTGCGGCGTCAAAGATCAGGGCTTCGGACAGATCCTGATTCATGTCAGACGAAAAGGTAACGAGGTATCCGTCGTCTTCAGCTTGGGACGTATCGCGAGGAGCCATAACGGTTTCGCTAATAAAGACTCCCGGGTCCAGTTCGTATAGGTCCTCGTTGCCAGTGTCTAAGTCATGTTTCAGTAAGCCATCAAATGCGAACAACCCTGGTGCGCAACGTGCGTTGTAGGAGTAGCGGTGCCGTCGACCAGCATGTCTGCCATTGATCATCGGGAACTCGGCACATGTTTCGCTTGTGGGTTCCTCTTTGCACTCGCCTGTGACCACGTTGAATTTCCAACGATGAGCGCGAGCTTGGAGGACGTTCATGTCTAAAGTCTCGAACCCTTTATGGGAACCGGCTCCCCGTTCCACTCCGCTAGCGGTCGGGTTGTGCTGGAAAAAGCCATCCAAAATGACCCAATCGCCTTCTTCATAGGCGTTGGTCCAGTGAAGAACAAAAGTTGGATCCGCTTCGAACCAGAGAATGTCCTCGGTTGAGCCGTGTCTTGGAATGAGTGCAAACCTGCTTGGCAGATTTCGATCGAAGGTGTTGGAGTAGTAACCATCGGCTAGTGCCTCCGGACTCCAAAACAGTGGGAGGTCATTTAGGATCGACCAGTTCTCGGTGAAAGCCATGTCGTGAGGGAGTCGCGGGCCGGGGAGTGGAATGTCGACATGGTTGGTGAGTTCGCCGGTACGGCTCACAACTCCGTATCTCATATAGGGAGCGTCGGTAAAATAACTAAAGAACAGCAACTCCCCGGTGTGTTCGTCCACCTTTGGATGAGCCGATACGCCCTCGGTAGGGAAAAAGCCGTTCCATGTAGTCTTTCCGAGGTCTTCTAAGGTTCGCGGGTCAAGTCGGTACAGTTCGCCGCATTGGTAGAAACTGGCTAAAGCGGCCCCTCCGTGGACAACGACGTCGGTTGAAGCGTTGTCTTTCATGAACGTGCGAGCACCCCACCCGTAATCCGCAGTCGCATTCGAAGGGTGTTCGGCGATCCCAGCCCACAGGCTCGACTTTGACTCTTGCTCAGCGAGGAACGCATCGGTTCGGACGAATCGATTTGAGTAGCGCGCTTCACCGTTCTCGAACGAAATCGAATGCATCATGCTGTCGCCGTCAAAGGGGTGGTAGCGCTTTATTGGCTCGAACAAGGGGTTTTCGGTATTTCGTAGGTAAACCCCGTTTAAATCTGCGGGTATCTCTCCTACAACCTCCATATCCCAAGCGTCGTATTCCCGATGTTGTGGCCTCCAAACACCAGACCGATAAGGGTGCTCGTCGTTTGGTGGCAAACCAGGTTCGAAGGTCCGTTGAAGAGAAATGGTCATTCTGATTCCTTATACGAATGCTAGCAACCATTGTTCCGAGGTTGGGTCAAGACATTTGTTTCTAAGTGGGGCAGACTAATCCATAGTTAGCCCGGTCGATCGCTTACGAAGAGAGCAGCTATGTCGATTATTACCAGTGACGATTTGTATAAGCGTTGCCTCGTTGACTCTGAATTCCAGATGGCATCTAGGTATTGGACTGGGGGATTGCGTATAGAGATCGGCGAAGCCTTGTTAGGTCTCTCGGTTGAAGATGGCGACCTTCAAGCGGGGGTGCCAGAACCGGGGCCTGGAGTGGTGACCATCAGCGGGCCAGCGGCTATCTGGGACAAGGTCCGAAGTGATAATCCTCCACGCTTTCTCAACGACATAAACATTGCGACCGGCAAAGGCGGTCTGTCGCGTGGAGGAGACAGGCTTATTTGGTGGCAATACCTTCCTGCGATTCAGCGCATCGTCGAGTTAATGAGAGTGTCGGGACCTCAGGTGTCAATTGAAGTGTCGGAAGGTCACGGCCATGGCTCCTTCGATAGCCCTGTTGGTCGCTACCTCCGGTTGAACCTTGCAGGGGATGAACACCGAATTTATGTTGAAGAATCAGGGTCGGGCATCCCGCTGTTACTCCAGCACACAGCGGGTTCTCATGGCGTGCAGTGGCGCCACCTTTTTGAATCACCTGAGATAACGGACAATTTCCGATTAATAGCCTATGACCTGCCCTTTCATGGGAAATCCGTTCCCCCGGTGGGACGCGATTGGTGGGCTGAGGAGTATCACCTTGAGGGGGGCTTTCTTCGATCCGTTCCACTGGCAATTGCCCAAGCATTAAACCTCGACCAACCAGTATTTATGGGATGTTCGGTTGGAGGGCTGCTTGCTTTAGATCTGGCGGTTGAGCACCCCGATGTGTTTCGAGCGGTAATAGCTGTTGAGGGTGCTCTTCACATCGGTGGAAGTTTGAAGGGACTTGAGGGATTTTGGCATCCGCAGGTATCAAACGAGACAAAAGCCCGAATGATGGAAGGGCTAACGGCACCCTCGTCGCCGCTTGCGTACAGAAAAGAAACGATCCAGACTTACGCGGCTGGGTGGCCGCCCGTCTTCTTGGGGGACCTCTGGTACTACATCTCTGAGTACGACCTGCGGGACAGGGCGAAAGATATTGATACGTCGGAGGTCGGAGTCCATATTTTTTCAGGCGAGTACGACTTCAGCGCCACGGTCGAGATGGGCCGCGAGGCACATGAAGCAATTAGGGGCTCCACCTTTTGCGAGATGAAAGGCATTGGACACTTCCCTATGTCTGAAAACCCGGCGAAGTTTATTGAGTACTTACTTCCGGTGCTTCAGCGAATCAGAGACTAAACCTTATATGTCGCTAGTGGCTGGGAAGTCTCCCGGTGGCTTGATATCGACCGTAGCGGACCTTTGTTGAGCCAACATTCCGCCGTCCACTTTGATGATGTCGCCGGTTACATATCCGGATTCCTCTGAGGCGAGGAATAAAGCGGGTCCTGTCATGTCTGCCGGCTCTCCGATTCGGCCCATGGGAATGTTTTCGCCCCTCAGGGTTCGTTCGTCAGGGTTCAGGCCGCTCGTGTCAATGGACCCTGGCATAAGGGCGTTAACTCTGATGCCGTACGGCCCGAGGTCTAGTGCGAGGGCTCGCGTGAAAGCTTCAATGCCACCCTTGGCAGCATCGTAAGCAGTGAAGGCTCGGTGTGCTCGACTAGCGCCTCCCGATGACATGTTGATTATGACTCCTGATCCAGCCCGAGCCATTGGTCGGGCAGCTCTGTGTGCACAGAGGAAGTGCCCGGTGAGATTGACGTCGACGATTCTTCGCCACCAAGTCTCGTCAGCTTCAAAGAAATGAAGCATTGGGCCTACAAGGCCAGCATTGTTGACGAGAATTTGGACGTTACCGAATGCTGACTCTGCAACGTCGAACATTGCGTCGACCTCAGCGCTATCAGAGACATCTCCAGGCGTGGCAAGAGCGGAGCCACCCAAATCGTCTATTTGTTCGGCCGTAGACGATGCTGAAGCAGGGTCTACATCATTGACTGCCACTCGAGCCCCTTGCTCAGCAAATCTGACAGCTAGGGCCTGACCGATTCCACTGCCTGCGCCCGTGACGAGCACAACTTTGTTCTCTAGATCCTGATACGTGGACACGTTCCTCCTATGGGCAAGTTTCGTTCATCGGGTTCGAAGAAGATTCGGTGTTCCGCCAAGGTCGCCTCGAATGGAACCATTAATCTTTTCATCGGTCACGATGTAGCGGCAAATTTGTTGAGCGTGATCTGAAAGTGATTCGTAGATGTTGCGTGGCATGGATCGGGCCATTGGCTCATGAAACCAAGGAGCGTAATACTCAACATTTGGTATGGCTCTGAGTTCTTTAGAGAGGTTGGGGGTTCCGCCGTGCCAGGTTCTAGGGTCGCGTATGAGGACCGCTCCGGCGGGCGCTGGGCAAATGGTGCTGTATTTCATCCATAGGGGTTCCGCGTCCAGGTCTGGGATTGGTTCTCTTGAGTTCTGAGTCCCGGGTATCTGCCGGATTGGGCCATTTAGAGAGTTGAAGTCGGTCATTAAATAGTTGCAGCAGATGTAGGGGCAGGGGAGATCTCGTAGTGTCATTAATCCGCGGGGGTCCCAAAAGGAGCCCGAAAACTTTGATGCGGAGCTATCTGCGGCAGCTGCATGGCTAGTTTTTTCGCGTCGATCTGCAACGTCGCTATGAAGGGGTTGGTATTCCACTGCGCCTGGTAGACAAAAGTCGCCGCCGCCTCCGCGGCATAAGTAGTCGGGTGATTCGAAAATTGCCTCAAGGATCGGGGTGACTTTAGGGAGATCGACCAGCATCGCCCACTCAGGTTGGTGAACCTGGTGACCGGTGGTGCTTGCGGATCCAAAGCTGTATCTATGGGACCCGCGGTTACCTTTGCGGGTGCCATCCAGATCCATGATTTCAGTTACGACGCGAGTTGTGCCGTTTCGAATCATTGAAAGCTGTTCGTCGGTTAGGGCGTCAGCCACGACGACAAATCCGTCTCGATAGAAGATCCTCTTAGCGTCTTCGATCTTGTCAGAGTTAACAATTTCAAGACCGGGTATGCCGTTGTTGTTGGATAGCTGTTGTCGCTGTTCTTCTAATTCTGGGGTGTCTGGGTTTCGTCCGGCCCATCCGAATTGTTCACCCAGGGTCAATGCGTCATTCACAGTGGAATGCTTTCCCTGGGTGTGGTGACCTAACCGATTCGGCGTGCAATTTTTTGTCGAACACAAGGGATATCGCTGCGACGAAGCGCTGTTTCTCGCCTCTTTTGAAAGGTAATTCGGTTCGTTGAGCCACTAGAACGACTGTCTGATGGAGGTTGCGTCGTTCTTGGCTGAGAGAGCGCGCCAAAGGGAGCGGTAATTGGGCCAGGTGTTGTTCTCATTGATAAAGCCTGCTTCTTCAAGCAGGTGAGTAAGTTTCGGCAAATTACGAAATGGCACGCCGCTATCTACGTGGTGAGCTAGATGGTGTCCGACGGCAAGCGGAACTAGGAAGATTCGGGCTGTTAGGCCTTGTCGTACATGATGTGTTGTTTGTCGTCTGTCGGTTGAACGTGTCATGCCTCCATGTTCTGCTATTGCCCGGAGTCTGTTCACTACTTGGTATGTGGTCATAAATGGCAGAAGCCATAAGTAGAAGTAGGCGAAAGCGTTTCCACTGACAGCAAAGAACGAAAATATAACTATTTGCCCCAAGTAGAACCGAAGACTGTTGGCCCAAAAACGCTTCTTCAATAGTCCGGTCAGTCGAGGGCGTAAAATTCGATACCCAGAAATACCAGTTGCATCGCGTCGAATCTTTCTGCGCATCGAACTTCTGGTTATTGGGTACAGGGCATAGAGCAAGAAATCGGGTTCTTTGGGTCCGAACTCGTCCCGGTGATGGTTGGCGTGCGCGCGACGGTACGCGTGTGTGCCGGTGCCGAATGAAAGCCAACCAAAGATCGTTATCCCTACGAAATCGTTAATCCGACGGTTTGAGAACAACAGACGGTGGGCACCTTCATGATGAAGGATGAACATTCTGTTTTGTATGAAACCCATGAGGCAAACGGCAATCAATGTTGAGAGCCAATGGTTGAGCGATATTGCGAGAACGATAACAAGTGCCGGCATAGCTACTGACGACAAGCATGTCCAGGCGTTTAGGAAGTTAGGAATTGTTCTTAGTTCTGCTCGTATGGCAGGCATGGGGCGTCCGTCCGAGCGCAATTTGTCGGTCGCTACGAACGGCGGATGTTCAGCAATTAGCCCGCCTGTCATCGAATTGACTAGTTGATCGTGGCTTTGGGTAGTAGCCATGTAAAAAGCGTAGTTGTTTTCGGGTTTGGATTTGCTGTTTGACCCCTAATAGATGCAAGGCTGTTTGATTGTGCAAAGAATCATCGCATTGGACATGGAAGGGGTAGTGACCCCTGAAATTTGGATAGCTGTTGCTGAACACACTGGCTTGGCGGACCTTACGCTCACCACTCGAGATGAGCCGGACTATAAGAAACTGATGAAGCACCGCATCTCAGTCCTCTCCGAGAACGGAATTGGGTTAAGTCTGATCCGTGAAGTGATAGCGACTCTGCAACCGTTGGAGGGTGCGAGGGATTTTTTGGATCGGTTACGTCAGCGATATCAGGTCGTTATTTTGTCCGATACGTTCGAGCAGTTTGCTGACCACTTGATGAAAGAGCTAGGTCACCCGCACCTGCTTTGCCATGAGTTGACCGTGGAGACGGACAGAGTTGTTGAATTCGTGGCGCGCATCGACGATGCCAAAAAAAGAGCGGTGGAAAGTTATCAGGGCTTGGGTTATCACGTGACTGCTATTGGCGACTCCTACAACGACCTTGGCATGCTGCAACAAGCAGATGCTGGTTGTCTTTTTAGGGCAGCGAAGGGTCTTCCTGAGAAATATCCGATGCTGGGTTGTCTTGAGGCCTACGATGAGCTTCGTAATTGGATTGACGCGGCTGCTGACGCGTAAGGCTGGAGGGACTATTTATGAGCGCACCAGCGAAACTGGCACACTTCGTTCTACGCACGAGCGACATTGAGCGTTTGGCAGCTTGGTATTGCACAGTCTTGGAGGCGAAGGTCGTGCATCGCAATAAGGCCATCGCCTTTGCAACTTTCGATGATGAGCATCACCGAATCGCTTTTCTTGACCGAGGGTTCGATAAAGATCCCGACCCCGAGAGCAACGGAGTTGACCACGTAGCCTTTACCTACGAGTCCCTGGGCGATCTTTTATCGACCTATGTGCGCCTCCGAGATGAAGGGATCATGCCAGAGCGAACCATCAACCATGGCATGACGACATCGATGTATTACAAAGACCCAGACGGTAATCGCATTGAACTTCAAATAGAGAACTTCGATGATCCGCAAGATGGCGTCGAATTTATGAATGGGCCAATTTTCGAACAGAACCCGATTGGGGTGCTCTTCGACGCTGATGAACTAGTGGATCGCTTCGAAGCGGGCGTACCGGTATCAGAGTTAGTTCAACAGGGCGAAAGCTGAGCAGCGGCAGAGTTTAGGGCTTTTTGCTGATGAAGTAGTTGTTGCCTCGGTCATCGCGGATTCCTTCTATTTGTATGTCCGCGAACCCGGCGTCAGTTAAATACTCCGTGGCTAGTTGATGTCCCCACGCAGTGCCTAGTCCATCGCCGCCATAGGCAAGTGAGACGGTCATGCAGTGCATCGTTGAGATTGTGTACATGAACGGCGCCATTGGGTCTTTCATGTTCTCTTCTAAGAGGCTAGACGCTTTTGGTTCCACGCAAAGGTAGGTACCTCCGGGTCTAAGCATCGCAAATATGCCTGAAAGAGCATCTTTGGGACGCGCTTGATCGTGGATGGCGTCGAAGGTCGTAACTAGGTCGAATCGTTCTGGTTGGTTCAATGCTCCAGCATCAGCTAGTTCGTAGGAGACATTGTCGAGGTCTGCGGCTGCTTCCGAAGCATGTGTGATCCCATCTTTCGACATGTCGAAGCCGACGAAACGACTATTTGGGAAGGCTCTGCCCAACAAGAGGCTTGCTAAGCCGCTGCCGCATCCAACGTCGGCCACGTCGATGCCTGCCGAAAGTGCATCGTTCATCTCTAGTAAGGGAACCACTTGGTTGACTAACCCGCTTCTAAAGCGGCGCTCGCTTGACTCAGACATCAAAGCTTGGAAGCGCGGGAACTTATCGTAAGGTAGCCCGCCGCCTTCTCGAAAAACGCCAACGAGGTCATCTTCGACTTCCGCGAGCAGTGATATTTGTTGCATCGGAACCGTGAGATTTAGCGGTCCAGCTTTTCGAGTCAGTAAGCCAGAATGCTCGGCTGGGAGTTGGAACGTTTCGTTTTCAGAGTCGTAATCTATGACGTTGCCGCATGTCATAGCGTGCAACCATTCCCGAACATAGCGTTCGTCGAGGTTTGCTTTTGCTGCGACTTCGGCGGAAGTAGCCGGCCCTTCGCCCTCCATCGAGTCGAATAGGCCGGTCTTGTGTCCAATGCTCATCATGAGCGACAAGGCACCGTCATTCATGATGCCGAGCATTTTGGAGGTGAAAGCTTTGGCTCGGTCTTTGTCAAAGGGTGTTTCAGTCTCTGTCATGTTTTAATTATCTCATTTCGTAGCGGGTTCGCGTCTGGGGCGTTCATATCTTGGGTAGAGGAACCACATGAGAGGTGCGACGAGGAACATCAGGCAGCCAAGTAGTAGCCACATGAGGTCGTATTTGGCGACATCGTGGCTTCCGTTCAAAATTGTTATGGCGGCTGCTACACCCATGCCACCCACGGCATAGCGAAGGCTTTGATGTATGCCATTTGCGGTAGCTGTTGATTCCGGTGGTATGTCCCTGAGAGCGGCGCTGTTGAGCTGGCTGGCCAAGATCCCCATCCCGAATCCGAACATCACTGAGGAGGGAAAGAATGCGAACCAAAATTCAACGTCTTCGTCGAGGAAAAGATAAAGCCAAAAGAAACCGGCCGTGGCGATAAGGGAAGCTAGGGCCATGATGCCGCGGAAGCCATGGCGATCTGCCCAACGGCCGCCTAAGACAGCGACTAGGGCTGACAGAACGGGTGATGGGGTAAAAGCTAAACCAACCTTGGCTTTGCTGTACGCCCAGACCTCAGTGAGAAAAAGCGGCCACAGAAACCAGCTCGTAAAAGCACCGAGCATGGCAAAGGTGACAGCGACGTTAGCCACACTGAATGACCGGATTCGGAATAGCCCAGGGTCAAATAATGGTTCCGGATGATGTGATGACCTCACCAGGAAGAGGGGTAGCACTACAGCGGCACCAACGAAACAAGAGATAGTGGCTATAGATGACCAACCCCATGAACGCCCCTGAAGTGTGCCTAACACAAGAAGGAAGACAGCTCCGCTTCCCATGAGTACTCCGAGGAGATCAAGAGGGCTGTCCGTTGAACGTTCAGCGGTTTCCTTGAGGAAAAGCTTGGCTCCCAATAGTCCCAAAGCAACGATTGGAACGAGAACTAGATAAACCCAACGCCACGAACTGACTTCCAAAACGAAAGCTGCGAAACCCGGTGATAGCCCCGATGCGACCATCCCTGCAGCAGCCCAGAGGCCAATCACACTTGCTTGTTTTGTCTGAGGGAACTGGGGCAGCACAAGGGCTAGGGAAGACGGAACAGTCAAAGCACCAAACATCCCTTGAAGCGCTCGGGCTAATACGAGCACCAGGGGATTAGGTGCTAGTCCTGCCACTAACGCTCCGACTAATAAACCGAGGAGTCCGACCCGAAATATGGTCAATCGGCCGTAACGGTCAGCCAATCTGCCACCTGCAAGCATCGTTGTTGCGAAGGCGAGAGAGTAACCGGCAATAATCCAGCCAGTCATTCCATTACTCACACCGGGAAACGACCGGACTATTTCAGGAAACGCGACATTGGAAACAGTTACGTTGACTGTCCCAAGGACAAAGGCCAACGAGCCCGTTGCCAAAGCAAGGTACGGTCGCTCCGAGGTCGCCGAATCAAGACTGACGCTGTCCTTTGACGGAACTATGTCGAACACGCTGGGTACGCGTTCAGTCGACTCGGATTGACCCACCGGCATCAGAGTACGCTCCTTGTGACGTTAAAGACATCGCTGAAGTAAATGAGATGAAAATGGAATCTGGTCTAGTTCGGACTGAAATACAGGATCACGTGTCGGTTATCAGCCTTCACCGACAAGACAAACGGAATGCCTTTGACCTGGCGTTGACGAATGCGCTTAATGAAGCGCTCGATGAATTTGAAGATGATGCGGACCAATGGGTCGCTGTGCTCACTGGCGGTCCTGACATGTTCTCGGCGGGAAGTGACCTGAAAGAAGGCAGCGGGAAAACTGATCGAGGCGGCGAATACGGGATCATCCGCAGGAAACGCCTTAAGCCGCTTATCGCGGCCGCCGAGGGTTTGGCCCTCGGAGGAGGTATGGAAATTCTCTTTTGCTGTGATGTGGTCGTCGCTTCGCGCGACCTCCGTTTAGGTTTGCCAGAGGTGAAGCGGGGTGTGTTGCCAACCAGCGGTGGGTTGTTTCGTGCACTCAGGTCCCTACCGATGCACATAGCAAAGGAAGTGGTACTGACGGGCGAAGAGTTGTCAGCAGAGCGGGCATTTCAATATGGACTAGTGAATCGCCTAGTGGAACCTGGGCAAGCGCTGCCAGAGGCCCTTGTTCTGGCCGAAGAGATTGCCTCAAACTCTCCGACTTCCACAAGAAATGCTCTGCAAGCCATGGAACGAATCCTTGCAGATGGTGACGATCTTGGTTGGGCGGCGACTGACTATGCCCGGGCGGAAGTATTTGCTAGCGAAGACCGGAAAGAAGGAATCAGGGCATTTTTTGATCGACGGCAACCTGAATGGACTGGACGCTGATGCGGCTCCCGATACCCAACGAAGAAAATCTGAGTGACGCTCAAAGAACCCTCCGAGATGCTGTGCTCGGCAGCAGAAAAGGATTAGGTCCTGAAGTGTGGGGGAGAGGGCCATTTGGAGTATGGCAGAGCGCACCAAACGTCGGGCAAGCAGCCCTGGATCTGGGAGCGGCTGTCAGGTTCAACACCCAGATCGCGGCGGACGTCCGTGAAGTCGCTATCTGTACCGTCGGAGTTCATTACAAAGCGAACTTCGAATTCGCGGCGCATAAAAAGATCGGAATTGATGCTGGCCTCAACGCGGAAGCATTGGACCGGTTAGCGGCGGGCGAAGACCCACAATGGACCGGGGAGTTAGAGTTAGCGCACCGTTACACGACTGCCCTGCTGAAAAGCAATCGGGTGAGTTCTGCGCTGCACGATGAGCTTGTGTCTTGCTTTGGTGAAGACGGAGCCGTCGAAATCGTGACGACGATTGGCTATTACTGTCTTATTTGTTTGACACTTAATGCTTTCGAAGTCCAAGTACCTGATGAAATGGATGACCCATGGCCAAATCAAGCTCAAGCCATATAGGTTGTCGGTATGACATTTGATGGAGAATATGGCCCCAGCACTTGGGAATGGGTGGCAGATCAAGCTGAAGAGTATGAGAGCTCGAACGGCGAAAGAGGCAATACTTTAAGAGATACGGGACTTCCGGTGATCATCATGACCACCATCGGGCATCGTTCAGGGTTAGTTCGCAAAGTACCGCTGATGAAGGTCGAACACGAGGGTCAATACGCCATCGTTGCATCAAAGGGAGGCGCCGAGAATCATCCGGGCTGGTACCACAACCTGGTCGCTAACTCGACGGTGCTGATTCAAGACGGCCCAGAACCTTTCGAGACGACTGTTCGCTTATTGAGTGGTTCAGAACGTGAAGAATGGTGGGAACGCTCAGTCGCTGCCTTTTCGCCCTACGCGGAATATAAAGAAAAAGCCGACCGTGAAATTCCGCTCTTCATTACTGAACTCCCTTCGTAGCTTCGAGTTGAGCCACTGATGCATCTTGAACAGGTGCGCACCTATGTGACGGCGCCTCCGACCGGAATTGGCGGCTCTTTTTGGGTCTTCGTCGAAGTGGATACTGATGACGGTATTACCGGAGTCGGTGAGTGTTATGGGGTTCCTGTTTCGGGTGACATCGCAGGGGCGATGGTTGAGGACACGTTCAACCGTTTTTGCCGAGGGGCCGACCCTCATCATTTAGAAACGCTGTTTCGTCGTGTTTACTCGGCAGGTTTTACGCAGCGCCCCGATATCACGATGATGGGTGTCTTTAGTGGAATTGAGATGGCTATCTGGGACATTCTCGGTAAGGCACATAATGTGCCCGTCTGCGAGCTGTTAGGAGGAAGATTTCACGATCGTTTACGCACCTATTCGTACCTTTATCCTCCCAATATGTCGGCTACAACTGACGGTGAAGAAGATGGGCCGGATGTCTATCACGATGGAGATGCAGCGGCAGAAAGCGCTCTTCGTTTTGTTGAGATGGGTTTCACCGCGATTAAGCAAGACCCTGTAGGTCCCTACTCTTTTCAAGGGGGGCGCGAACTCTCACTTTTTGAGCTGTCGCGTGCCCAAGATTCAATCGGCCAGATCCGAAAAGCCGTAGGCAATCGCGCCGATATATTGCTCGGCACGCACGGTCAGATGACGACAGCCTCGGCGATCCGATTAGCTCGTCGAGTCGAGCAATACGACCCACTATGGTTCGAAGAGCCCTGTCCTCCTGACCAGATCGAAGCTCTAAAAGTTGTTTCGGAGGCGACTTCGATTCCGTTAGCGGCTGGGGAACGGATGACGACAAGAAACGAGTTTTATGAGTTGCTCAGGGCGGGGGTTCGAATTCTTCAACCAAATGTTGGTAGAAGTGGGGGCCTTTGGGAAACAAAAAAAATTGCAGCATTGGCCGAACTATTCAACGCTCAGATAGCCCCGCATATTTATTGTGGCCCGGTGGCACACGCTGCGGCTACCCACTTGGGATTCACCCTCCCAAACTTCTTAATCCTGGAGACAATCCTGAGCGATTTCCACGAGGAGGTTGCTCACAGCAGTTTGGAGTGGGATCACGGCTGGATGATGCCGCCATCCAAGCCGGGTCTCGGTATCGAACTCAATCACGAGACGCTTGGCAAGAACCCCTATGAATCTGGCGGGCGGCTGCATCTAGAAATGACTCAGGAACCCCTTAGCTCGAACAACAAGAAGGTGGCCCGAGAATTGCGGTAAGTGTGCGGTGCTTTCAGGTGAAGACTCCGCTCGCTTTGGTTGCTGAGTACACCAGAGCTACCGGTAAGCGCCTCTAATAGACGTTGTAGCTGCGTTTGGCGACCTCTTCCAACATCACTTCGGTCGCACCTCCGCCGATAGTCAAAATCCGAGCATCACGATGCATTCTTTCGATTGGAGATTCACGCATATAGCCAGTGCCTCCATGAAACTGGAGACAGTCGTACATCACTTCGTTAACCACCTCGCAACCCCAAGCCTTAGCCCCTGACATCTCCTTTACGTTGTCGAGGCCCTGTTCTTCAAGCCAGGCAGCGTGGTACATGAGAGATCGAGCTGCGTCGACCTTGGCTTGATTCATGGCCATACGTTGACGGATTGCGCCAAGATCGAAAAGCTTTCCCCCGAAGGCATTTCGATCCTGAGTGTAGGAGTTGGTCATATCGATCGCAGCTTGAGCAGCCCCGACACCCATGCCGACCAGAACCATCCGTTCGTTTTGGAAATTCTGCATTGTCGCGTAGAAACCTCTATGGGGTTCGCCTAATAGCTGACTGTCTGGAACCCAAACATCGTCAAGGACCAGCTCTGCGGTATCGCTGCATAACCATCCGTGCTTGTCGAGTTTTTTGGAGACAGAAAAACCTTCGGTTCCAGACGGTACGAGAAACATGGAGATTCCGTACTTATTGTCCGGATCTGTCCTAGCACCCAGAATCGTCATGTCACCGTAAACAGCGTTGGTAATAAAGGTTTTGGTTCCGTTGATCCGCCAGCCATCTCCGTCTTTGACTGCTGAGGAACGTATCCCGGCAACATCGGACCCAGCGTCGGGCTCGGTTACTCCGATAGAGAGAATTGTCTCGCCGGACAAGATGCCTGGCATCCATTCGGAGAGCTGTTCGTCGCTACCTGAGTTCACTAAGTGGGGCCCCGACATGTCCGTATGAACTAATACGGTGACGTCGAAGCCGGCGAAGGTGGAACTACCCAGAGCCTCTGAAAACGTTGCTGACGCCAATGGACCCATTCCGAGCCCGCCATGCTTTTCGGGGACGCGAAGTCCGAGCATGCCAAGCGAGCCCATCTCTTTAAGGATCTCGCGCGGGACCTTGCCGCTTTTCTCCCAATCCTCGCCGTTAGGAATCACTTCTTTGGATACGAAGCCAACGGTCTGGTCGTAGATTTGCTGGAGTTCATCGCTCATATAAGCGTTGCGGTGCGTCACTAATCTTCCTCTGTGTGCTGGTCTGTCTGTTCGAACGTTACGAGAGTCTGTTTGGCTTCAACTGATCCACCCTCGCTAACCCAAATTCCCTCGACCGTTCCTGTTCCTGGTGAGGTGAGGGTGTGAAGCATTTTCATAGCCTCGATCACGAGAACAGCGTCTCCAGCTTGAACCGC
>CAJWBN010000024.1 GCA_913020735.1 uncultured Acidimicrobiaceae bacterium | reverse complement strand
GGGATTCGACCGTGGAGCGGATTCAATTCGTCACAAGCGAGAACTTCAAGATTCACAACGATGTACGAAAGGCACTTGGCTTGATGTTCGACAAGAGTGTACCGAACTGGGACGAGATGATGTCATCACTCTGTCTCCACCCGGTTTTGGCAGCACCCTTCCCCAAGATTTTGACATAACTAGCGATGGCTACCTGAACTGGCTTGTACTCGAACTAGAACAGCTAGATGGCCCGATCGATTTAGTTGGTCATGACTGGGGTGGCGGCCACGTAATGCGGGTAGCCATGACTCGGCCAGACCTAATTCGATCATGGTGCACCGACATAATCGGAATTTTCAATCACGAATACGTTTGGCATGACGCCGCGCAGAGTTGGCAAGGGCCCGATGGAGAAGCAGTCGTTCAGTCAATGGTCGACTTACCTGATGCCGACTGGGCTGCGCTGTTCGCCCAACTCGGGATGGGCGAGTCTGTTGCAAACAATGTTGCCCCATGGGTCAACAACGACATGGGTCAAGCTATTTTGGGTCTATACAGAAGCGCAGCACAGCCTGTTATAGGAAATCTAGGTGACGATCTCCACTCTGCTTCCCAAAGACCTGGCTTATGCATCATTGCTACAGAAGACACGTTCACCGGCGGCGAGAAGCTTCATCGTCAAGCAGCTGAACAGTGTGGTGCTGATGTTGCGGTGTTAGACGGTCTTGGGCACTGGTGGATGTGTGAGGATCCGACCCGCTCAGCAGAGCTTTTAAACACTTGGTTTGAAGGCCAGGATTAAAGCTTTAACGGGCCTTTCGGACGGCAAAAACCCACTCGATGGCGTCACAGGTCGTACCTCGGTGTAGTCTCGTTGCTGCTTCTAAGCACGCACGTCAAATCAGGGGATAATCATGGCCGCACAAGGCTCGATTCTAGGCAACGCCGTTACTCGAAAAGAAGATCCAGGACTACTGACCGGGTCTAACGCGTACGTAGATGATCTAGATATAGATTCAGTTCGCATAGTGTTTGTTCGCTCAACGATGGCTCACGCTTCACTGCTCGAGGTTGATACAAGCGAGGCCCTCAACATGCCAGGCGTGTTGGCCGTCTACACCGCGGACAACTTAAACATGGAGGCAGTCAACCAATCAGAATTTATGGACCCATCCATGAACCGCCCGCCACTGGCAGTGGGTCGCGTACGTTTCGTTGGCGACATAATCGCAGCGGTTGTAGCAGAGAGCCATTCACAGGCAGTTGACGCAGCAGAGCAAGTTATCGTTGATTATGACCCGCTTCCCGCTAATGCCGACATAGAAGCTGCACTCGAGGAGGGCACTGAAGCCCTATGGGAAGGTGCCGAAAGTAACGTCTGTTTCGCAATTGGAAACGAATACGACGGCCCCGACGTAAATGAAGGTGCCGATACCGTAGTTAGCGAACGAATAGTGACGCAGCGCCTTGCGGGCGTACCAATGGAGCCAAATGGCTGCGTTGCAATACCTGAAGGCGACTCAATGACGTTCTACGCGTCAACACAGGCAGCCCACGGGCTCCGTGATGGCCTTGCACCAAATATCGGACTCGAACCAGACAACCTTCGGGTAATAGCACCCTGGGTTGGTGGGGGTTTCGGTCCAAAAGCTGGTTTGTATATCGAGTACATACTCTGCGCCAAGGCCGCTCAGGAACTCGATCAGCCGGTCAAATGGACTGAACAACGTGGCGAAAATATGCTCTCAATGGCTCAGGGCCGAGCAATGGTTATGAATGCTGAGCTGGGTGTCAACAACGATGGGTCCATCGTCGGCTTAAAAGCACGAGTTGTAGCGGACGCTGGTGCCTACCCCGCTATCGGAGCAATACTTCCAATGCTGACGATGCAACTCAGCCAAGCTGTCTACGACATTCCTGCAATAGACTTCTTCGCTCAGTCGGTAGTTACCAACACAACGTTCATCGGTGCTTATCGAGGCGCAGGTCGCCCAGAAGCCACCCAAATGGTCGAAAGAATTCTGGATAAAGCAGCGAACGCTATTGACATGGATCCAGCCGAGCTGCGGCGCAAGAACTACTTGCAACCTGACGCATTTCCGCTCACAACTCTCGTTGGCGCTAACTACGACTCCGGAGAGTATGAACGCTCTTTAGACGCAGTTCTCGAAGCCTCCGGTTATGCGGACCTTAGAGCTGAGCAAAGTCGTCGACGAGAATCAGACGATCCGATGCTGCTCGGCATTGGTGTCTCTTCGTACGTTGAAGTGACAGCCCCAATCGGCCTGCACGTTGAGTACGGAAGCTGCGAGATTAACGACGACGGTTCAGCAACGATCAAAGTGGGAACAAGCTCTCATGGCCAAGGTCACGACACAGCTTTTTCAATGATTGTTAACGACGTCCTCGGAATACCAATGGACGAAGTTACGCACATCGACGCTGACACCCAAGAAGTAGCTCGAGGAGCCGGAACTATGGGCTCACGTTCCCTACAGGCTGGAGGCTCAGCAATCTATGAAGCCTCGCAAGTAGTTCTAGAAAAGGGAAAGCAGCTTGCCGCCAGCTTGTTGGAGGCAAGCGCTGAAGACATAGTGGTCGGCGAAGGAGCCCTTCAGGTAGCTGGAGTTCCTGCTAAATCGATCAGCTGGGCAGACCTCGCAACCGCGGCAGTTGAGCAAGAAATCGAAGGTGGTCTAGCTCATGAGCTTGATTTCGATGGAACTGACTCAACCTACCCGTTCGGTTCCCATGTGGCCGTCGTAGAAGTAGACCGAGATACCGGACACGTTGAGCTACTGAGACACATTGCAGTCGATGACTGCGGCACGATTCTCAATCCAATGCTGGTCAACGGTCAACAGCACGGAGGTATCGCCCAAGGAGTCGCTCAAGCATTATGGGAACACGTCCAATACGACGAAGATGCTAACCCGGTGACAGCGAGCCTCATGGATTACTTGATGCCGTCTGCAGCTGAACTACCAAGCTTCGAGGTCTCCAACACAGAGACCGCGAGTCCGCGAAATCCCCTTGGCGCAAAGGGCATCGGTGAATCCGGCACCATTGGTTCGACACCTGCTGTGCATAACGCTGTGTGCGATGCTGTCGCTCACTTGGGCGTAGAACACGTAGATATGCCCTGCACTCCACAAGCAGTATGGAAGGCGCTCCAAAACGTCTGAGTCTTTCAGCGCAATCAGAAGAGTTGGTCGAAGCTATTCAGGCAACTTCTCATAGAGTTTGCGGCGGCGAGAGCTACACCTCGACCAGCAGCATCAAGGCAATCCCGGTCAAAGAAGCCAGAAGTATTACTAGCGGCAATTGGCCGCTCAAATCGTCCTTTTTGCGGAGTATGGCAAGTGACCGATCATGACCAACCAGGACACCCGCTAGGTGTCCTCCAACGATTCCTAAGGCTTGGATAGCTGCCAAAAATGTTGGCCCAACAATCCGATAATTGACGTATTCGTCTGCAGTCCCAAACAAATTCCATCCCCGATCGAACGGGTCGCTCATTTGTATAAGTAACTGCTGACCTTCAAAAACGGCCATACCGATGTAGTGGGCAATGGCGTACCCAACAGCAACTGGAACCAACGAGAGCGCAAAACCATCCTCGAAATCGGCATCATCATTGCCGTCTCGTCGTTGCATCCATCGAATGCACCCCAAAAACAACGCTGTGACCAAAGACATAGAAAACAGCAAACCCACTGAATTGAACAGCGTCGCGTCCCACCCCGTGCGACCTCCGATGATGTCGATCCACCAGCTAGTCCTAGATAACCCATCAAAGGAAGTGCCACCAAGCACTATCAGCACTACTGCGGCCACACCCTTTTGTGTTGGGATTTGACCCAAACCTACTAAGGGACGTCTCAACCTTAGAGATTCACCTGAAACATGAACCGGTGACATTGCCGCCACAAGTCGAACAAAGACCGCCAATGGATCATGCGACCGCAGCCATTCACTGCCTTTAAGGAATGCCCCAACACCACTCCATGCAGTCCACACAAGCAACATTATCGCCAACGGAGTCCTGCCAGCCGGCCGGTGGTACGCCAGCTCTAACCAAAGAAACCCTGCTAACAAAGCAGCCGCTGCATGCAGATTCCAGTCTTTATCAACAGTCTCGATTGAAGATCTATCGCGGAAGGTGGCCAACATCTCAAAAGGGCTCATCCAACGCCACAAATCACCCAAGAACGCTGATCCGACTGGGACTAATACCCACAAAGCAACGAAAACTATGCGCGGCGCGATATTGACCAAGGTGTCATCGGCAACCCAAAAACATGAAACTAAGGCCGACCCGACTAGCAACACGCCCACCGCCCGGCCCAGAGCTAAGCCAACACGTCCACCAACGGAACTAATTGTGACTATGGACCGACCCTCACTCGCTTGCGGAAACCGTGACTGTTGCCACCCTGAAACAAGAGCCGCGAAGGAGATCAATAGCGCTGCTGCAGCCACCAATCCTAAAGTCATTACCGACATCGGCAATTCACCTGGCGGACCAACTCCATGGGCGTATATGGTCAAAATCATCGGCTTCATGCTAGGCGTAGGACGCCAAATAGACATTTACCTCCCAAGTGGGGGTAATGTTTCCGAAGTCGCTAATCCTGTATGAAGGGACTCACATGAGCACCGACGCTTCGACCGACCCGGTCATTGTTGCAACCGCCCGTAGCCCAATCGGTCGAGCCTTTAAAGGTTCTATGACCGAGATCAGGCCCGATGATCTCAGCGCGCAGATCGTTAACAAGGTTTTGGAGAAGGTCCCTGAACTTCCTCCCGAAGAGATCGAAGATCTAATTATGGGAACTGGTTCACCTGGCGGTGAGCAAGGTTTCAATATCGGACGCGCCACCGCAGTGCTGGCAGGTCTTGGAGACGTACCTGGCACCACAGTTAACCGCTACTGCTCTTCCTCGCTTCAGACCATCCGCATGGCAGCTCACGCCATCAAAGCGGGTGAAGGCGACGCGTTTATCGCTGCAGGTGTCGAGTGTGTTTCTCGCTACGCGAAAGGAAATGCAGACAGTCTCCCCGATACCGCTAACCCAATATTCAAAGCCCCAGGCGAACGAAGCAAAGTCCGAGCAGAGGGCGGACATGGGGATTGGACTCCCCCAGACGGCCTTCCAGACCTATTTATAGCGATGGGTCAAACCGCCGAAAACGTGGCAGAACTCAAAGGCGTCAGCCGCGAGGCCATGGACGAATACGGCGTAATGAGCCAAAACAAGGCAGAAGCTGCTATTAACCGCGGCTTCTTTGAAATGGACATCACACCAGTGACCATGCCAGACGGAACCATTGTCACAACTGACGATGGCCCTCGAGCTGGTGTCACCTTGGAAGCAGTATCTCAACTCAACCCAGCGTTCAGGCCCGACGGTCGCGTGACAGCTGGTAACGCTTGCCCCCTCAACGATGGAGCAGCAGCTGTAGTGGTGATGAGCCGGAAACGAGCTGAAGAGTTGGGAATCACTCCCCTAGCTCGCATCATCGCAAGTTCCGTTTCGGCCCTTAATCCCGAAATCATGGGGTTAGGCCCGATTGAAGCCATCAAGCGTGTTTTAGCTCGAGCAGATATGGCAATGAGCGATATCGACCTAGTAGAGATTAACGAAGCTTTCGCTGCGCAAGTTATTCCATCCGCAGATGAACTTGGGATCGACATGGTTGACCAGCTGAACGTCAACGGTGGCGCAATTGCTCTTGGCCATCCATTTGGCCAAACTGGTGCCCGAATCATGACAACCCTGATCAACGGCCTACAAGATTCCGATAAGACCTTCGGTTTGGAATCTATGTGCGTCGGTGGCGGCCAGGGAATGGCAATGGTCATTGAGCGGTTGAACTAACCACTCTTAATCCACGAATTAGTTTGGCGCCCACTTAGTGGGCGCCAAATCTTTTTTCGTTAGCTGCAACGAACCCAGCCAGAAACAACCTCAACATGGCTCGTTTGAGGAAACATGTCCAAAACATCGACTTGGTCTAATTCATATCCGGCCGCCGCCATTAAAGAGGCATCCCGGCCAAGGGCACCAGCATCACACGACACGAGCAACACGTGCGGTGCTTCAGTCTTACGAATCTGTTCAACGCCTTTAGCTCGTAATCCCGCCCGCGGGGGGTCTGCTATCACGACATCGGCCAATTCCGGTAACCAGTCCTCAACCTGCAACTGGTGAACCGCTACATGCGAACCCAGATTGTGGGCGGCATCTTTCACAGCAGATATCGAAGATTCGATCGCTGTGACTTTTTCGAACCAGTCACCAACTGTGCCAGAAAATAAACCGACGCCGGCGTAAAGGTCGACGAGGACTTGCTCACCGACGTCGTGCACTGTCAGCCACTCCGCAGCAAGGGCCGCTAACATTTCTGCTCCCTCAGGGGAGCTCTGGAAAAAGGACCGTGCCGAAATCTGCCACTCAATGCCGGCTGCTTCCTCCATGATGTATGCCTTTGCCCCTTTGCGAGCTTGACTTCTTCCAATGACCTTTACGTCATCTGGCAACCGGAAGCCATCAGCATTCGGTTCTCCCATGACTAAACGATCACCGGTACGCGACCCAACCCGAATCGTAACTTCAGTCGCATTTCCAAAAAATCCTTCACTTAACAGGTCTTCCATCAACGGGTGGGCGACCAAACAGTCATCGATTGACACTAAGTCGTTAGAACGCGATCGCCTGTATGCCGGCCTTCCATCCTCGACAGCTACTCGTAGCGTCGTTCTGTAATGCGAATTCGCTGGGCCAGCGACGTAGCCGACCTCTGGAGGTGTTATCGAACCAAGCTTGATGAGCGAGCTTTCTACAGCGGAGATCTTCGCATCCACCTGAGCGTCATCAGTTAAGTGCTGCCAGTCGCATCCACCGCAGCCTCGAACCACGTTTTGACAGGACGGTTCACGACGCCCTTCTCCCGCCGAGATTATTTCAACAATGCTTCCGCGGGCGTACCGGCTTTTCTCTTCTATGAGCTCTATCCGCAGCTCGTCGTTGACCGCTGCACCCGCTACAAAGACGACTCTGCCGTCCTCTAGACGGCCTACTCCTTCGCCTCCAACAGCTAGATCGTAAATGTTGACCCTTTTAGACATCATTCCCAGACTACGGTCCACTACATGAATCGTCCTATTCAGATCGTTCCTTCTGTATTACCCGCAGATTTTTCCCGGCTGGGAGAAGAGTGCATCGCTCTTGAGAAAGCTGGTGTCGACCGTATCCAGTGGGATGTAATGGATGGCAACTTCGTTCCTAATTTGACCTTCGGACCCGACGTGATCGCTGCTTGCAGAGAACATGTAGACGTCATGTTCGAAGCTCACCTGATGGTCGCCAATCCTGATGAAATGCTTCCGAACTACATCGAAGCTGGCTGCCAGATGGCCATCGTTCACGTGGAAACGACTCCCCATCTTCATCGAACCCTCGGCCGGATAAGAGACCTCGGCTGCAGCCCTGCCGCAGCGCTTAACCCATCAACTCCACTCGATTCAGTTACATCCGTTCTAGACATGTTGGACATGGTTCTGGTCATGACCGTCAATCCAGGGTTCGGAGGTCAGGCCTACATCGAGAGCATGGAGTCCAAGATAACCTCACTCCGAGCTCTCATAGACCAAGGCGGGTACGACGTCGACATCGAAGTAGACGGCGGAATTTCAGCTTCGACAATATCTGGAGCTGCTGCTGCAGGTGCAAATGTGCTGGTTTCAGGAAGCGCCCTATACAAGTATCAAGAAGGCCTCGGATACGGAGTTGAAGATCTTCGACGGATAGCTACCGAAGCTCAATTGGGGTGAAAACACTCCTGCGCTGCGCTGTCCTAATAACAATGACAGCAACCATCACCAGTTGCAGCACTCCCAACAACGAAGCCCTGTTCTGTGAAGCTTCAGCCGAATTACAAAAAATAGATGCTCTTAGCATCGAGATCTCCCCATCAGATGATGCTGCCGCTCGGGGTGCGCTAACTCAAACCGCTGCACAGGCTGCTCGAGTAGCCAAAGAAGCACCTGCCGAAATCCGCACAGATGCAGAGCTTGTCGCAGCTTTTTTGTCGGCCCTGACTAACGCCATCAACAACACAAACTTTGATGACCCATTAGAACGAGCGGCAGCAATCGGCGCTGCCCAAGAGGAATTCAAAGATCAGTTATCGGACTCTGTGACAAAACTCGCTGCTTTTGTCGCTCGTGCCTGCAGCCCTGCCCCCTAAACAGGGCACGCACCGTTAAATAATTTCGCCTCTTTTAACAATCACGTGATCACATAAGCCATATTCTTTGGCCTCTTCAGCCGTGAACCAGCGATCTCGTTCACTATCCATTTGAATTTGATCAACGTCTTGACCACTATGCAAGGCAATCCGCTCCGCCATAAGCCGTTTGATGTAAGCCATCTGTTCAGCTTGAATCGCTATATCCGAGGCCTGACCTCGAACGCCACCAGAAGGTTGATGCATCATGACTCGAGCGTGAGGCAAGCAATACCTCTTGTCCTCTGCGCCTGCTGTGAGCAGGAACTGCCCCATAGAGGCTCCTAAGCCCATACAAACAGTTGCCACGTCGCACGACACAAACTGCATCGTGTCATAAATGGCCATACCTGCTGTCACCGACCCACCGGGACTGTTGATGTACAACCAAATATCTTTCTCACGGTCCTGACCTTCTAGGAACAGCATCTGGGCACACAAGATGTTGGCTATTTCATCATCTACCTCAGTGCCAAGAAAAACGATCCGGTCGTTAAGTAGCCGGTTGTAGATCTCACCCGGACCAGTAGGGATTCCAGTGGACAACGCGCTAGCGGAATGAAGCTCTGACATAACTTGGAGGTTATCTGCTGTCAGCGGCGGCGCCTTGGTCCGTCGTAGGCTCATTGCATGCATATTGATGACCTTCCAACCCCAGCTTTGTGGGCAGACGTTGATGTCTTGCAGGCCAACATCGCCGAGATGGCCAAACGACTACCGGGAAATCGACTACGCCCACACGTCAAGGCACACAAGACAACTGCCCTCGCCCGACTTCAACATGATGCGGGACATCACGGTTTCACATGTGCCACGACTCGCGAAGTGTTGGGTCTAGCCGAAGTTGGCTTGGGAGCAGACCTACTCTTGGCGAACGAAACGGTCGATGTAAGTCGACTCTCAGAAATGGCAACTAGCAAAGCTCGAGTAACTGTCGCCGTAGATAGTGAAGCAACCATCGATGCGGCCGCTAAGGCCGGCATAAAGGAATGCGTCATAGACATTCGGGTCGGATTCCGTTGCGGATGCGAGGTAGAAGAAGCAGCTCAACTAGCTGATCGCGCCCGCGCTTTAGGTATCAGCGTCCGCGGGGTTATGGGGTACGAAGGCCACGCTATGGGTGTAGTAGACCCAGAACGACGTCGCGATCTCGTAGAGACAGCTATGGAACGCCTACTAGAAGCTCACAGCCTGGTTGGTGGTGAACTCATAACCGGTGGTGGTACTGGTACCCACGCAATCAATACCTGGGTCAACGAAATACAGGCCGGGTCCTATGTGCTCATGGACACCGCTTACACCGAACAAACCGATCAACCCTTTAGCCAAGGCTTGTTTCTAAATGCAACCGTAGTTTCAGTGGCTGAAAAGTTCGTCGTATGTGACGCAGGTCTCAAAGCTCAAGGCATGGATCACGGCAATCCCAGTTGGACTGGCGGAGAAGTCTTGTTTTGCTCCGATGAGCACACAAACCTCGTCCCAGATAAAACGCTCAGAGTAGGAGATCGCGTTTGTCTAAAACCAGCGCACATAGATCCAACTATGTCGAAACATCAGGTACTTCACCTAGTTTCGCAGGGTGAAGTAATCGATCAATGGAACATCGATTTACGTCACTGGTAACTAGTCCGCCAACATCTTGGCAAGCAATCGAAATGCTCTCCCGCGGTGACTAATGAGATTCTTTTCTTCCGGTTCCATTTCGGCGAAGCTCAGCCCTCTGCCTTCATTGGGAACAAATACCGGATCATAACCAAATCCCCCAATACCACTCGGCTGTGACGAGATAACTCCCTCTACAACACCGTGCGTCAACACCTCATGTCCATCAGGGAATGCAACAAGGGCAACTGTACGGAAGCGCGCCGTGCGTTTACTCTCGGGAATTTCTCGCATTACATCCAATAGCTTCGCCAAGTTTTCGGCGTCCGTTGCTGATTCACCTGCAAATCGTGCACTCCGCACCCCCGGCAGGCCTCCTAGCGCGTCAACCTCAAGGCCGGTGTCATCCGCCACAGCAGGAACGCCAGTCCGCGCGCAGACTGCCACAGCCTTTAAACGTGCATTACCCTCAAGAGTCTTTTCGTCTTCAACGACTTCTCCTAAGTCGCGAGGACGTGGCTCGATGTCATGATCCGTGAGGATCTCGGCAATCTCCAATGCCTTATGGGCATTCGCCGAAGCCATCACCAGTCGCACTATGTCAATCCAAGTTTCCAGCCAAGATCGACTTTTGAAGGCCGATGATCTCGCTGATGCCCTTTTCGGCTAAACGAAGCAACCCATCTAGCTGTTCGCTGTCGAACGGGTCCCCTTCAGCCGTGCCTTGCACTTCTACAAACTTTCCGGAGCCCGTCATGACTACATTCATATCCACTTCGGCACCAGCATCTTCAACGTATGGCAAGTCCAAACAAAGATCTTCTCCCACTATGCCCACAGAAATAGCGGCGCAATAGTCCATCAGCGGATGGTCAACCAACACTCCATCATCAACAAGTCGAGTAAATGCATCATGTAGGGCTACATACCCGCCACAAATCGATGCTGTTCGAGTGCCCCCATCGGCTTGGAGCACGTCACAGTCAACGGTCACCTCGCGCTCGCCAAGAACCTTCATATCGCAGACAGCGCGAAGAGCGCGGCCGATAAGTCTTTCGATTTCCAGCGTTCGACCTTTTTGTTTTCCCTTTTTAGCTTCTCGACCAACACGTTCTCCGCTTGACCCTGGAAGCATCGCGTACTCCGCAGTAACCCAGCCTTCTCCATTGCCACGCATCCATCGGGGAACATCGTCATCGATAGAAACTGTGCACAGAACTTTGGTACGACCAAAGCTCACTAGTACCGACCCTGGAGTCTGATCAGTGAAATTACGTTCGAATGTGATGGGACGTAAATCATCGTTAGCTCTGCCATCGGCACGCATTTAGTTTCCTTCAGTTGTTTGTAGTTGAAAAGGTACGGCCTGTAGCCGCTAGTTCAACCTGACCCTCAAAAACAGCCGCTGCTTCCTCAAGGTGTTTTAACGGATCTGACCCAGGCGGAACATGGGTAACGACCAGTTGTTCTGCTCTCGCAGAGTTTGCTTCTGCCGCCAAATGCTTGCAGCTGATATGCGGGACAGTTGAATCAGCGTTGTGTTCCAACAACGTGCCCTCTCCCAAAATTATGTTCGCCCCCAACCCCAGTTCGGAAACCGACCAATTCCTACCCGTATCTGAGGTGTAGACAATCGATTCGGTTCCACAGCTAAATCGCATAGCCAGGGTCTCGACCGGGTGATCCGTTCGAGAAAAACAAACAGATATATCTCCAACTTCAGAAACCGAACCATCAGCCACTATCTCCCAATCGAAGACATCACCACTGTCTCCGTCAGACTGAAATGCGTCCGTTACACGCCTCACATCAGAAGTCGATATGACCCTCATCTTAGAAACCGACGTGAAGTACTTGTAGGCGTTATATACGACGGGAAGTTCGGCACAGTGGTCCGGGTGGTGGTGAGAGACAACGATCGCGTCGACTTCGTTGAGTTCGATGTTCTCTTGAAGGTTTGAAAGAGTGCCCGGGCCGCAATCAACCCACACATTTGTCTTGTTAGATCGAATGAGGTATCCGCTACATGCTTCACCAGCTGCCGCGTAACTACCTGAGCAGCCAAGAACCGTAAGCGAGAGTCCCTTCACGCTGCTCAGGCTACGCCTCTCCAAGACACACTGTGACCGATACCATTCTTGATATGAGCGGCAAGAAGGACAGCGATAGAAAAATTGTTGCTTCCAATAGGCGTGCTCGAGCTAACTACGACCTACTCGACACCTATGAGTGCGGACTCGTACTACAGGGAAGCGAGGTAAAGTCACTTCGCGAAGGTTCTGTTCAACTGGCGGATGCTTTCGCGCGGGTACGAAGCGGCGAAATGTGGATTCTTGCAATGCATATTTCTCCTTGGAGTCACTCTTCCGCCCAAAACGGCCATGTCGTAGACCGTCCAAGAAAACTGCTCTTACACCGGGCCGAAATTGATCGACTACGCGCACGAACTGAGCAAGAACCGCTGCAACTCATACCACTTTCTGTTTATTTCCTGGAGGGGCGAGCGAAGCTAGAGCTCGCTCTGGCCAAAGGCCGACGTCAATACGACAAAAGGCACGCTATTCGAAAGCGTGAAAGCGATCTCGAAGCCCGGCGTGCCATGTCTCGCCGCAACAGGTAAGTCGTCGTTCGCATCTGCCCCAGGACTCACGGCGGTACGCTGATGTCAAGGTCCAGGCCCTGATCTGGACAGATCACGGGGGTGATCGGTTTCGACTTCGACGGTTGATATGAGAGAAGCGAGCCGTGGTCTCCGGAGCCACGTTAAAGAGCCGGAACATTTACAAACGCCAATGTCAAAACTAATGACCTGGCGCTCGCTGCCTAATTTAGGTAACGGGTAACGGCCCCACTGCCTCAGCCTCTCGGGTAGCGGTGGTCCTCATCTGAGAGGCTTGCCTTCAGTCATCGCCGGTGTGATTGCAGGGACTTTTAGCCGGATACGGTTGCTTGACCTGGGGTCGTTACCAACTCGCAACCCGACAATTACCAAAGCGACTGCGCTCGGAGAAGACTCATTGAAACGCCGGGGGACGCGGGTTCGATTCCCGCCACCTCCACTGATTGGTGATGGTGCCCAAAGTGGACACTATCCAATATCTATTCCTTCATACCCGTCTTGAGCCTCCTGCTGAAGCCGGTCAGCATATTTCGGCCCGCCACCGTTGTAGATGTTGTATCGGGTCTTTCCATACTCATGACCATCAAGGTTCGAGTTATACCCAGTAATCCAACTCTGGGCCTTTCTCAACAAAAACGGCTCGTACATCTTTACAACGTGGTCAAACCAACTTTGCTCAGCGGCAACAGTCGCTTCGACCCGACTCTTTCCGGAGCTCCAAAGGTATTCCAATAGTTCCGTAGCCCAATTAACCGCCAATTCAGCGCCACGCGGAAAATTAGTCGCGGCAGTTTGGGGACCTGAAATCATTACCAAATTTGGAAAGCCGTGAACCAGCAAACCTAAATAGGTAACCGGCCCCTCAGACCATTTGTCGCGCAACGACTGGCCATCAACACCTCGTATGTCGATTCTGTCGAAGGCCCCTGTAAAGGCGTCGAACCCGGTCGCGTAAACGATCACATCAAACTCATAGTGATCGTCACTCGTTTGGACACCAGTCTCGGTAATTTTTTGTATCGGGCTCTCGCTGCCGTCTACAAATGAAACGTTGTCTCGGTTATAAGTTTCGAAATAATTGGTCTCTAAAGGCACCCGCTGTATCCCAAAGCCATGGTCTTTAGGAATAAGTTTCTCGGCTAACTCTGGGTCATCAACCCGGCCACGAATCCTTTCGGCGATGTATTCAGAGAATTCAGCGTTCGCATCTTCATCCATAAAAATCTCGACGAAGTTTTGAAGCCAAATACCGAAGCCTGGGCCGTCATACAGTCGGTCCCATAACTCGCGTCGCTCCTCTTCTGGGACGCTGTAAAACCCGCGGCGATCCGGTTCATGTTCAAATCCACCGGGCGTCCGAGCACACGTCGCGAAAATTTCGTCATATCGTTCTCGGATTTCAGCCATCTCTTCTTCAGAAATATCACTGTTGTTTAACGGTGCCGCCCAGTTAGCTCTTCTTTGGAAAATCGTGAGATGTGCAGCTTCTTTAGCAACTTCGGGGATTAGCTGAATGGCGGTTGCCCCGGTTCCGATTACTGCAACCCTCTTCCCCTCTAAGTCAAGGGGCTCCTTAGGCCAGTCAAAGGTATGGAAGGCTTGGCCCGCGAAATCATCGATTCCTTCGATGCGCGGCATCGTCGGCACGGAAAGCAACCCAATGGCAGTCAACACAAAGCGGCTCGTGATCTCGCGTCCGTCTTTGAGATGCAGAGTCCAGACGCACTCATTTTCGTCAAGAATCATCTTTTCGACATGGCAGTTGAACTGCATATGTTCTCGCAACCCAAACTTGTCCGCTACAAAATTCAAATATTTCAGAGTTTCAGGCTGTGGCGAGAACATTTCTTTCCAATGCCACTCATCAAGGATCTCTTGGTCCCATGAATACCCGTACGTGAAACTTTCTGAATCAAAACGCGCTCCTGGGTAACGATTCCGATACCAGGTACCTCCGAGGTCAGCGTCTCCCTCAAGAACCGTCGCATTGACCCCTAAGTCGATCAGCCTTTTGATTTGATAAATACCACCAACCCCTGCTCCAATCACCACGACTTCATAGTCGGGCTCGGTACGAGCAAGGTCCAAGTCGTCGGCTGATTGTTGCGCAACCATAGAGTCATTCATCAGTATTTCTCCCGAGGATCAAATAATTCGCTGAGCTGAGGGCCAATAAGGAAAGCGTAGTCAGGTATACCCAAAACTGCAGAGGTCTTGAAGTCCGCGACCCATGAAACATTTTCTTTTATATCAAGGACGCACTTCGTAATAACTGTTCATCGCGTGTTTGATACTTAGTTGCCGAAAACGTGTAAATCCAGCTCTTTCAGTCAGCTCTTGCATAGCGGGGGCTGGCAGCCCAAAAGCCCCGTGCCCTTCTCCCCCTGGTTCACTCATCCCTGACTGCAAGCATCCAGCTACCGATGCCGCGTACCCAAATACAGCAAGGGGCATCTTTATATTCTCTTCCAAAGAACCCTTGCTTGTTGGGTCCACTATTAGCCACCGACCGTCTGGCGTCATCGAGTTGTAGATAGCGCTGGCTAATTCGTCGGGAGAGGTCATGTCATGTACGCAGTCAAACGTCGCGACAAAAGAGAAGCTTTTATCTTCGGGCAATCGCCGATCATTTACATCATGGAAAGAGGCGTTCGTCACTCCGGCTTGGATCGCATTTTCTCTACAACGGTCAAGCGCTAAGGGAGCTATTTCCCAACCATGGAAATCCGATTGTGGAAATGCTTCGGCCATAGTAACGACCGCTACACCGCTGCCACACCCGACATCCGCGACCGCGATACCACCATTCAACTCATCCATTAGGCCCTCTAGTTCAGGAAGTACTTCCTGAACAAGCACTTGTTCGTACCAAGGACGCAGAAGCCGTTCCATCCATTGAACTCGACCCGAGGTGCCTCCCTTTTCGACGTCGGACCAGGAGATGCCTATCCCTGTCTTAAAGGAACGTGGTATCTCAGACAAGAGGGCGGTTCTTTGAGGGAAGTTGTCGAACCATCGCGCCATAGACCGAATTTCGTCTTCTTCCGCGAGCAATAGACCAGCTTCAGGCGACAAATAGAACAGACCATCTCCCTGATATTCGATGAGGCCTGCAGCCGCCTGCAACGACAACCATTCTCGGACAAAGCGTTCGTGCAGACCGGCACGGGCCGCGACTTCGTCACTCGTAATTGGTCCTTGCTCATGCATAGCTCTATAGAGACCCATTTCGTCTCCGAGATAGATCATGCCCGACACTAGGGCTCCTTCATATGCGCCCATAATTCGCTTTGAAAGGTCACTTATTTTTGATTCATCCACCGCGTTCTCCAAAGTTCTAGCCAGACGCTGAGCAGCGCCAAGAAAAACTTATCTTTTCACAGACTGCATTCGGGGTCGCTAATTACTAAACCTGTGCGAGCTATAGCGGATCTCTCCAGGCCGAAAATCCCCCAATAAGATCCGAAACCTGAGAATCGGGCATAAGACCCCGAAGCAGACTCGCTGCGATAGAACTTCGGTATCCGCCTGCGCAATAGACCACAAGTTCGCTTCCTCTTGGTACTTCGCTTATACGTCGAGTAAGGCCGCTCAAAGGAATATGTGTCGAACCTTCGATAAAGCCATCAGATAGTTCCCCTGGATTACGAACATCTAAGAGAGCGATTGAGGAATCATTAGTCTGCAAGGCCTCTAGCTCCGAGACACTTATTCGATTAGTGCGATTGACAGTCACGGGATCAACGTCTTCCATAAGAACTACTCCCCGGACCTGGTCATATCCAATACGCGAAAGACGCAAACGCGCCTCTGCGGCTTGTTCTCGGTCACCACACAACACAATCGGCGCCATAGGGTCAATCACACTTCCGGCGAATTCGGCGAAGCGTCCGTCCAGCCCGATATTAATGCTCCCAGGCAGATGGCCGAGAGCGTAAGTCTCTGGGTCGCGGGCGTCGAGGATTACAGCACCCTCTTCGATCAGCGAATCCATTTGCATAGTTGTGAGATTTTGCAGCCGAGACTGTTCTCGCGTCGGTCTTATCTTGCCGTTCAGGTCTGCGTCGTAGGCAAAGTACATCGGCTGCGCGGGTTGTCCTTCTGTTATCGACGCAATGAAGTCATCCCGGTCCTGAATCCGAACACTTTGGTTTTCGTTCCGTTGCGCTCCAATGGTGGACCACGTATCGCTAGAAAGATTCTTGCCACATGCAGAGCCCGCGCCATGTGCTGGGTAAACAACTGTCTCATCGGGTAATGACAACAGTTTTTCGTGGATCGAGTCATAGAGCATTCCAGCAAGTTCGATTTTCGACCACCCTGAACTCACAAGAAGATCTGGGCGACCTACATCGCCAACAAACAATGTGTCGCCTGTAAGCACTGCGTGTGGGTGAACCGACTCAGCCGTCTCATAAACAGCGATGCTGATTGATTCTGGGGTATGGCCCGGAGTGTGAATCACTTCGAGCGTTACCTCACCTAACGAATAACGCTCCCCATCTTCGAACAGTCGCGCCGGAAATTCAGGGCTGGCGTGGGCGCCGTAACCGATTTCTGCACCGACCTCCGCAAACTCCAGGTGCCCAGAAAGAAAGTCTGCGTGGAAATGGGTTTCTAGAACTAGCTCAATGCGAAGTCCGAGTCTTTCGGCATCACCTAAATATTCCTCGATGTCTCTTCTCGGGTCGACAACAACCGCTCGACCCGAAGTTTCATCACCAATTAGGTAGGAGGCTTGGGATAGACATTGCAGGTAGTACTGCTGCAGAATCATTTCTTCTCCTCGTCTGCGCTATCCCTATCTAGCTTGTTTCGAAGCCGCAGCTTCTTGTCTCATTGTGAGCGACCCACAATCAGACTGTTAGATCGTACGTCCTATGTCGAGGCGGTATGACCACCACTTCTCTAGTTCAGTCCTTTACCGGTAAAAGTGGACCTAACATGTTGCCGTGGAAAGTCACATTGAGATCCAAAAAATAAATGCGCAGGTGACGGTAAGCATCGCTGGAACAACTCTGGCGCAGTCATCATCGACTCTCTTGCTCCTAGAAGGCAATCTCCCACCTAGACATTATTTTCCTCGCGAGGACGTCAACATGGATTTCCTCGTCCCCTCTGAAAGCATTACTCACTGCCCTCACAAAGGCGACGCTCAGTATTGGAGTTTTAAAGCCGGCAATGATTACTTAGAAGATGTGGTCTGGTGTTATGAGACGCCTATTGAGCAAATGTCTTCTATCGGCGGGCTACTTTGCTTCTATAACGAACGCGTGGATCTCGACACAACGGGTTGACCTTCTTCCGAGTTCACAACCAACCCGACAGTCGAACGTTCAGTACAGTTCCACAACCGCCAACGTCAGCAGGTTCCTTCGTCTAGAAAGCTTCCACCGCCCTCAGAAGCCCACCCAGTGACTACGCCCTCAAACACAGAGAAATTGACTCTCCCCCCCACAAATTCTTCGGTGACCATCAACAGTTCACAATCTCGTTCGATCACACGATGAGGCAACTCGAGCGAATCTAAAAGCAAAGTTAGTTGCTGCTCAGTTAGCCCGACAACGTTTATCGCTTCCACAATCTCTTGGCAGACATCCCCTGATTCTGGGTCATAACAAGCGAGATTCTTAGGTCCCAAGGATTGCTTAAGACGGAACAATTGGAAGACTTGGCCGATATCAGCTCCCGGCCTGGAAGCAGCAACATCCCAGGCTTCTTCGAGTTGTATTAGCTCAGGCGATTTATCTAGTGCGGTCGGCGTGGATTCTTCTTCCGGAACAGCATCTTCAACGATCGTCGTCGCCGTGTCATCTACCTTTGCTATCGCTGTGTCTGATGTTGAAGAACACGCCGCTAACAAGAGGATAAACACCCCGACGGTGAAGAAGCTTTTCATCCCATGACCCTACCGTTCACTCGGGTAGGAGTTAGGTTCGGTCTTGGAGTGCCCGAAGGCTTCTGTTCGGCTGAATGCCAACGCCATGCAGTCCTCAATAGAACTCTCAAAATACCTCTGACAGCGGTTGATGTCTCATCGTGGTAAGCACGTAAACGGCTAGCGCTTCGCCTTGATACATCTTGCACCCCACTAAACGGGTCTCCCCGCGACGGTGAATGACTTCACTGCTAATACGAAACGGACTTTCAGTGATGGCCTCGAAATAGTCAAGTCGCATGTTGATGGTTGATTGGAAGCCTGGCGTTCCATCAACATCGCTTTGTGCCGCATAAAGCGATGCAATATCCACATATGCGGCAGTAAATCCGCCGAAAAGCTGCCCAGCGGGGTTGAGCGTAACTTCAGGCAAGTCACACATCAGTTCAAGCTTGCCCGGCGCTTGGTCAATGACGGACCATTCAGACGCGTTCAGCAGGTCGAATGGAGGCAGGCCGGGATTTAGGAGTCGCCCTGAAGGCACGTTCTCGCGCCATTCGAGCAGTTCTTTCATCTTCTCATCAGCCATGAAACTCCCCTGGTGGTATCAACTACCTAGGTTACGGTTCAACCAGACATTCTCTGTATCGATTCAGGTGACTTAAGTCACCCCGTGGCACCGTGAACAGTTCCAAGCAGACACGCTCCGAACGCACCTGCGGCTTCTCCCATCTTTGCTGGCTTAATCTGAACCGAACTTCGATGCTGTGAACCAATCAAGAAACCTTCAAAGGATTCACAAATCTTTGGCCCAAAGAGTTCCCAACTCCCAATGACCCCTCCTCCTAGGACAATCACTTCAGGATCAAGCAACGCGGCACAGTTAGCTAACCCCATCGCCACCCATTTCGCGTATTCGTCAACAACCGCGATCGCTTCTTGATCGCCTTCAAAGGCTGCTTGTGAAACAAGTTCACCCGTAAGGCCCTCAAATCCTCCTCCCTCTTGGAGGACAGCCTGAAGCTTTCCGGCTTTTGCCTGTCGAACAGCGAGATTACGCAGCCCTGTACCAGACGCATATGCCTCCCAACATCCGTTGGCTCCACATGCGCAACCGATGCCGTCGGGGTGAACCATCATGTGACCCGGCTCACCAGCAACCCCGAATCCACCCCGAAAAACGTTGCCGTTGGCTACAACGGCGCCCCCAATGCCAGTACCAAGTGTGACTAACAACGCATTATCAACATCTTTCGCGGCGCCCAGTCGAATTTCGGCTAGCGCTGCACAGTTTGCGTCGTTGTCAACATGCACCGGCACATCGATCCGGGGAGCGATCATCTCTCCAATCCGAAGGCCATCAGCCTCAACTAGGTTCGGAGCACGGCGAAGCTGGCCTGACGTGTCGACGAGACCAGCGATCCCTATACCGAGCGAACAAATGTCGACATTGCCAGCGACCTCGCTACTCAACTCAGAGTAGATCGATAGGACGAGTTCAACGATCTTCGAAGAACTTGGCGGCGTTGGAAATCTGAGTTGAGTCAAAAGGTTTCCCTCTCCACCCAGCACAACCCCCAAGGTTTTAGTACCTCCAATATCGATACCCATCGAAGCTACGTCGATATTTGTCTTACCTAAGTTCACGTACACAGGATCCTAGGCGAAAGGCCATCAACGCAAACTTTACGCAGCGCTTCCCTTAGGGGCCTTCGTCCAAGCTCACCTAGGGTTAGCTTTCTGCCTTGATTTGTCAGGCACATGTTTCCAAGTGCTGCAAAGATAATTAGCAGCTACTAGGAGGGCTGCCATGGAAACCGTCATCTATGAAATTCGCGACCGTATTGCCTATGTAACCATCAACCGCCCAGAGGCCTACAACGCATGCGATCAACCGACCTATGACAGATTGGCCGAAGTGTGGGCCGACTTCGCTCACAACGATGAGGCTTGGGTTGCAATATTGACAGGGGCCGGGGACAAGGCTTTCTGCGCTGGGAGTGACATCAAACAAAACTTCAACTCACAGCCTGAACCCGCAGATAGCTTCGCCGCCGCGGGTCAGGGCGATCTGATGCGAGGACTTGAGATATGGAAACCCGTAATCGCTGCCATTAATGGCCATTGCAACGGCGGCGGACTTGAACAAGCTTTAGGTTGCGATATTCGGATCGCTTCAAACAACGCGCAGTTCGGCCTAGGCGAAGTGTTGTTAGGGCTGTTGCCTGGTGGGGGCGGAACTCAAAGACTTCCACGTTCAATCCCCTTGAGCCACGCATTATGGATGCTCTATAGCGGTGAACGAATTGACGCCGAAGAAGCGCACAGATTAGGTCTAGTCAACAAGGTGGTGGCCCTGGACGAGTTGATGCCAACCGCTCAAGCTATGGCAGAAAAACTTTTGGAATCAGGGCCGTTAGCAGTGCGCGCAATCAAACAAGCCGCTATCCAAGGATTAAGCATGCCGTTAGAAGATGGTTTGCGCCTAGAGCAACATCTCTTTCGCCTACTTTCAAGCACTGAGGACAGTGTTGAAGGAACGCGCGCATTCGCCGAGAAGAGATCTCCGCAATGGAAGGGTCGGTAGGAGCACTGTGACTGAAAAGCTGTATTTGGCAGACGGATCGATCGACAATTTCGACGCGACTATCCAAACAGTGGACGAGAACCGAGTCGAGCTAGACCGAACTGCTTTCTACGTAACAGGCGGCGGTCAACCCCATGACACTGGATTCCTAAAGTGGGAGAACGGCGAAAGTCCCGTTGAAGATGTCAAAACCATCGACGGTCGAGTGTGGCATCAACTCGGGGGTGAACTGCCGAGCGAAGGTACATCAGTTACTGGCTTCATCGACCGTGACCGCCGTCATCACATGATGCGCACCCATACAGCAATGCATATTCTTTGTGGGGTCATGTGGCAACGCTGGCAAAGGGTGGTCACTGGCGGGAATATGGCTGCTCTTTCTGGCCGAATGGACTTCGAACTTGACGAATTCCCTCAGGGATTCGCGCAACAAATCGAGGAGCTCTGCAACGCTGAAATCGCTGCCGATCGCCCAGTACAAGTTTCTTTTCTACCGCGTTCCGAAGCTGTTTTAGATAGAGATTTAATCCGCACAAAGGTGAATCTCATCCCAGAAAATGTCTCCGAAATTCGAGTAGTTGACATCGTGGGTCTAGATAAGCAAGCGGACGGAGGGACACATGTGGCTTCCACAGGCGAAGTGGGCCGAATCGAGATAACCAAAACCGAGTCGAAAGGTCGAGGATTTAAACGAGTCAGGTTTGTCCTACACGACAGCGAAACCTAAATACTCGTCCTCCATTGAGTCGGATCTAGATCATCTGGCAATAGAAGAAACAGTGTCACTGCATCATTTGGACTGAACTTCGATTTATGACCTTGACCGTTAACGTCGTCCGCAAGCAGAGCCATGCCAGCTCGGATAACCCGAGAGTCTCCGTCACCAGTTTCAATCTCAACTTCACCGTGCAAGGGCACAACGATTTGACGCCTAGGAGCATTATGGAAATCCATAGCTACCTCTGGCTGAGAAGTTCGAAATATGACCCCTGTTATAGGAATGATGGGGGTCTCATACCCACGAACCTCCTTACTTGAAGGAACTTCTAGATCCTCAATAACTGTCTTTCCGTCTTGAGTTCGAATCCACACAAGATGCATTTAGTGTCCCTTTATCTCGATTCCTTTGAGAGCTAGTTGTACAGAGCTGGATCAGGCAGATCCCCTCGGACCGCTTCATATGCCGCAGCGATCCGCAGAGACATGTTCTCGTCACCACCTCGGCATGCAATTTGCAACGACGTTGGAAGGTTCTCTTTCGAGACTCCTGAGGGAACCGACGTCGCACACATAGACAAATAATTGATAGCTCGGGTGAATCGAGCGGGGGTTGACTCTTCGTCTGCTTCCGTGAGCGCCAATGGCAGCATTGGGGTCGTAGGAGTCAACAAAGCATCTAAATGCTGTATCGAGGCAAAAAACTTCTGTTGATCATTTTCGCGCTCGAGTAAAGCGCCGACATAGTCACTTGAAGAGATCGATGCTCCAGGTGCAAAGCGAGCTCGAACATGTTCATCCACTAACGCTTCCGGGTCATCCATAATCTTTTGGTGGTGAAAATATCCTTCAGCAGTGACGATAACGAAGGTAGCTACTTTCATCTCCTCGAAAGGTTTCGGTGGCTTGAACTGCACAATTTCCGCGCCAAGATCCGCTAGCAGATCTAAGGATCGGTCATATGCAGCAAGTTGAGCTTCTTCTATACCGCTACGTTCCTCGTCCGGTAAACAACCAATTCTTATGCCACGTACCCCAGCATTCAGATCGACTCCGGTTGGACGTCCAAGCAATGCTTCGAACATAACTGCAACGTCTCCGATGGAACGAGCCATGGGTCCCGGAGTGTCGAGGGTGTGAGACAAAGGAACAATTCCACTGGTTGGGAGTAATCCTTCAGTGGTCTTAAGGCCAGCTATCCCACAGAATGCTGCAGGCAGACGAACTGATCCGCCGGTGTCCGTCCCGATCGCGCAAGGCACCATACCGCTAGCGACCGAAACTCCTGACCCACTGGATGAGCCGCCAGGGGTTCGCGCAACATTTTTATCCCATGGATTATGAGGGGTACCCATCCTTTGGTTAGTGCCCCAACCGCCCATGGCAAATTCAACTGTTTTTGTTTTACCTAGAAGAATTCCTCCCGCATCTATGAGTCGGGTTGCGACCTCTGCGGTCATTGTCGACTCACGGTCTTTCCATTCAAAGCACCCTGCTGCTGTGCGCTTACCCTCAACTTCAACAATGTCTTTCAATGCAAACGGCACACCGTGAAATGGACTTTTCCTTCTACCCGACGAAACTTCGGTATCGGCGATTCGAGCGGCAGCTCGAGCTTCCTCGACATACACCTCCTGCCACGCGCCCAATATTGGATCCAGTTCCTGGATGGACTCGAGGCACTCTTCAACCGCCTGCGTGGGAGTGAGAGACTGGTCGTTGTAGCTCTTATCTAGTTCAACTACTGAGTGGCGCATTAGCTTTCTACTCCCGGTGTGTCATGGTTGTGTCTCATCAACCTTTGTATTCTGCAATGCTGGACTGATGTCATCTGCCCCGGCTATCAACATCGATCCTGCCGCCTTTTGGCAGGACCCATACCCAATTCTGGCCCAAATGCGAGATTCCGCGCCTATTTGTTACGTGCCCGAACTTGGAGCGACGCTGATAACTCGTCGCGATGACATACACACCTGCGAAAAGAACGTGGACGTATTTTCGTCAGATCAACCAGGTGGACTGATGAACGTGCTCATGGGACACAACATGATGCGAAAAGACGGAGACGAACACAGGAAAGAAAGATTTGTGTATTACCCCACTATTTCACCTCGAAAAGTGGAGCGAATTTGGGCCGACCTCTTCTCGAATTTGACGGACACAATCTTGGATGAGTTCGCCCAATCGGGTTCTATCGACTTAGTTCCGGGTTACGCAACCGCTACGAGCGGAGAAGCGTTGAAGGCTATGACGGGGTTGACCCAGGTGAAGTTTGAAGACCTTGATGCTTGGAGTCAGGCCATGATCGACGGCATCGCGAACTACACCGGAGACCCTGACATCGAAGCGCGCTGCGTGGCCGCTACCAAAGACATCGACCAGGCAATAGATGAACGTTTGCCTCAGCTTCTTCAAGAATCTGATGCAAGCTTGCTCTCCGTCATGACCGACGCCGGCATGCCCGATGAAATGGTGAGGGCA
>CAJWBN010000023.1 GCA_913020735.1 uncultured Acidimicrobiaceae bacterium | reverse complement strand
GGCGTTCCTATGTTGGAAGCTAAAGCTGATCGTCGATGGAAAGATGATGCTTCATATGTCGAATACAAAAAGAACACGCCGTTGCTAATTCCACGTCTTTGGTAAAGAGGCATTCTCGTTTTTGGTGACCCACTCATCTACCTCGATCCACCGGTCGTCTAGCCATTGCGTTACTGCGACTTCGTCGCTGACCTCCGGCATTTCCTTCCGTGGCACTCGTGAAAGTTTGAAGCGGAGTGGGTTTCTTAGCGGTACTTCGTCGCGGAGTTCTTGAAGAGAGGAAATATCGCTAATGCCTACGTGATTGCAAATCACAATGTCGGCCTTTGAAGCTGACAGAACAGCCAAGGTGCCCGCTGTTCGAACCGGAAGAACCGAGCGTAGATTCGCGACGGTAGCGGTTCTAAGTGGGCTTGTTTCATGCAAATTTAGGAGAGCTGCAGCCAATTTTTCTTGAGAGAATCGCGTTCCTTCCGGAAAGATGATTAGGGCTTCATCTTGATCTAAATCTTCTGCAAGTAAGTTGATGTTTTGGAGTTCTTCTTGATTGTTTACTGAATCGCGATTGACGAAGTAGTTAGGTATTCGATGACCGACGACATCTAGGCAGGGGTCTGTTAAGAGTTGTTGTTTGAGCACGAAACGGAGTCTGCGGCCCTCACCGGAGAGGAGCGCTGCAGCTAAGAGTGCGTCACCCTGACTGCCATGCCTCGCCAAAACAACTATTGGGCCTGAGCGGTGCAGGCAGTCGAGTCCTTCGGTGCTCCATCTAAGCCTGATTGTAAATCTGGCTCCCCAAGCGAGACTTCGGGCCCAGGTTCGTTGTAACCGGCTGTGCCATCTCTGCGATCGGTCACTCTGTAATTTTTTGGGGGGAGCGAAGATCAACCAGAAAAAAAATGCCGTCAACACTCCTAGGAGTTCCATAGAAAGCCACCAGGCGCCGAATACGGTCAGTCTCACGGTTGGAAGAGTTCTGTCTCTGATGAGATCTCGAAGAAATGTGACTATTAATAGAGCGGGCAAGAGCAGCCAGGTCAGGGCGAAGGCAAGAACTAAAGCTGGAATAGTTCTGCTGCGACGGCGCCACTTGGCAGCAGGGCTTGAATGGTTTGATGAGAACTTGAAAGTTGATGGTGAGATGTTTTCAAGCTCCCGATTCATGCTTGCAATGAATATCAGTTAGGACGCGTCGTTGGGAAAGTAGAAGCTCTTTTGCTCGTTATTTTTGGTCGCGTTTTGTTTGAACGCCTTGACACTCTGGTGGTGATCAACAATTGGTTCGGGATAACCGACCTTGCGACGTATCGAGTTTGATGGATCGATTGCATCATTTGGTTGTAACTCTGATAACTCGGGAATCCAAGTTCTAATGTATTTCCCGGTTCGGTCAAATCGCTTTGCCTGAGTTGTGGGATTCAGAACGCGATGTGGGTTGTTCCCAGTACCTGTCCCGGCAACCCATTGCCAGTTGAGAGAGTTGCTGGCGATATCTCCGTCTATGAGTTGGGACATGAAATAGCTAGACCCAAGACGCCAGTCATGGTGGAGATTTTTGACGAGAAAGGACGCGACGACCATGCGAATGCGGTTGTGCAGCAGACCTTGTTGGTTTAGTTGCCTCATGCCGGCGTCTACGAGGGGAACCCCTGTGTAACCAGAGCACCAGGCGTCAAATTGTTTTTTGTTGTAGGTCCACTGGTAACCACGGTCGCGGTAATCGACGACGGAAGCGTCAGGGCGTTTAGCAAGTATCTGTGTAAAGAACTCTCGCCAGGCAAGTTGGCGAATAAATGCTTCGGATCCTTGGCGGTTGTTAGCGAGTGCTAGAACTCTCAGCGGAGAGATACAGCCAAAATGTAGATACGGCGAAAGTAAAGAGGTTGTGTTTTGTGATGGAAAGTCACGTGTATCTTCGTAGCTCTTCACACTGTCCTCAAGCCAGGTCATGAGTTGGCGGGTGCCGAATGATTCGCCTCCTTTGGGAGCTGTTGGATCTTGTGTGATCAGATCGGATGGGATGTCTCTAAGTGGCTTCTTTATCGCACAAGGAGCAGCTAGCGGTGTTCGCTTTGGGGCTTTAAGCCAAGCTTTCCAAAAGGGAGTGAAGACTTTATATTCACCACCGCCTGCGGGTTGAAGTTGTCCTGGCTCAACTGCGGTGATGCCAGGGTGGGAGTGCAATGCGATTGATTGTGACCCACACCAAGTATTGAGATCCGTGAGACGACGTCTTGCGTAGTTACTGTGATCTTTGGCTATATGTAGCTCAGCGGCGTTCACGTGTGTCACATGGGCCTTGACCTCTTCGAGCCATCTACCTTTTCGCACGGTCAGGTCTCCGCCTAATGACGCGAGGGATTTAGATAAATCGCTTATTGCTTCGTCCAGAAACTGGAGCTTCTTAGCTGAATAATCTCCAGACATCAGAATTTGCTGGTCAAACACAAATAAGAAACTGGTGTTTTGAGCTTGGAGTGCTGCTACCAAAGCTGGGTTATCGTCGATTCGTAGATCTCGAGTAAAAACCATGACTGAGGTCTTTAACCGCTTGTCAGTCAACTTGATCTTTCGGCGGGGTGGTTAAGAAAATTCAATTGTGTTTAGTCGATCAAGGATGGTTCGGTGGCTAGTTGCGAAATGGCTTTCGCCACGGTTCTGCGTGCACTTTCTGCTGATACGTCTAGAAGATCGCCAATTTCGCGAAATGTACGTTCGATGCCATCGTCAAAGCCGAATCTGTATTTCAACATTGCTTGGGTCTTCGCCGGAAGGCGTTGGAGAGCCTTTCGAACTGTTTCGGCTTCGTGCCAATCGCGTACGAAGTCGTCGGGAGAACGATCTGATGACGCGATGACGGAATGAAGATTTTTGTCTTCGTCGCTGATTACGGGACTGTCAAGTGAGGTCACTTGGGTAAGCGCATGAATTCTGTTCATCTCTGATGTGAGTCCGGGAGAATTGCTGTCTGCTTCTCGTAGCTGGCGACGCAAAGCGCTGTGAGTGTCAGCCGGGATTCTTATTAGATTGCTGTGCTGATCGATAAGTCGATTGATTGCTTGTCGAATCCAGAAAGTTCCGTAGGTAGAGAATTTGAAGCCTTTTCGGCCGTCAAATTTTTTGACAGCGTGTTCGAGTCCTACGTTGCCCTCTTGGATCAAATCCTCAAGCTCCAAAGAACCTGTTATTGGATATTTTTTTGCAACGCTTACTACCAAACGTAAATTGCCGAGAATGAATTTTTCCTTGGCGCGATCAGCTTTTTTGACAAGCCTCTCGAGTTTTTCTAACTCAGCTAGATCTCGATAGGCACCGGTTTCCATCTGGGCGGATGCCTCTTGGCCTTTTCGGATTTGGTCAGATAGGCGTGTCTCATCCTCCTTGGTCAAGAGGGGATGTTTACCTATTTCGTCGAGATATAGGGTCAATGTGTCTGTCATTGCTCGAGACATCTTCACTGTTCTGTCCTTTGTAATGAGTTGGGCCCGGCTTTGTCGGTCACCCGTTAGTTGAATTATAACAACGGTTTATATTTAGCACTAAATAATTTGCAACATGTTTCAAATTCGCAGAGAACTGAAATTGAGTGTTCTCTGCGGGCTAGTGGTGGCTGACGAAAGAGCAGATACCGAGAGCGATAGGAACCTGATGTACTCATATGAAATGTGGCCGTCAGATCTGCCACACTTACCGGATGCGTCCTAATCCTTTGAAAGCTGAATTGGCGAACGGTGACACGCGTTATGGAACCATGGTTTTTGAATTCCTTAGCGCCGGTCTACCTCAGATACTTCAAAACGCTGGCTCTAGCTTCGTTTTCTATGACATGGAACACAGTGGGTTCTCTATGGAGGAAATGAAGATTCAGTTGGCGTTGTGTCGAGGCCTAGACATTGTTCCTCTTGTCCGTCCGCCTGATACGACCTACCAGTACACGGCAAGTTTGCTTGATCTGGGTGCCGCAGGAATGCTCTTCCAAATGTGTGAGAGCGCGGAGCAGGCGGAAGAGTTTGTGAAATGGACTAGGTATCCGCCAGAAGGTCAACGCGGAGCGATGTTTGGTGGGGCTCACGATGACTACAGTTCAGACTCGGTGCCTGAGATTATTGCTGGCGCTCACGAACGAACCATGGTTTGCGTCCTTATTGAGTCGGCGAAAGGAATCGCTAACGCCGAAGAAATAATGTCTGTTCCCGGAGTTGATGTTGCTCATTTGGGACATGGAGACCTCTCGCTTTCTCTTGAAGTTCCGGGGGATACAGCCCACCCTGAAATGCAAAAAGGCATTGACGTGATTTTGGGAGCTTGCGAAACACATGGGAAGACAGCAGCGTGTCTTGCTGGATCAGTGGAGACCGGTATTGACTGGGTGAAGCGAGGATTTCGGATGGTCAGTTATAGCTACGACATCGGTTTGATGATGTCTGCTTTACAAAATGGAATCGAACAAATTCGTACGGGAGTTGCTGAAAATGGATCTGACTGAGAATCAGTGTCAAGAGTTCAGAGATCGTGGATGGACAGTCGCCCCCTCTGTTTTTAACAGTGATGAGGTTCAGCTACTTAGCGATGCGGCACTTCAGGTTTTAGAACGGCCGGGCCCTGAGGTAGGACGCGAAGCAGACGGCTCCCCGCATGTTTCGTGGGGGATGCATTTATTCGACGAACAGCTTGCGGTTCTGTGCCGACACGAAGATCTCATTAACCCAAGTAAGACTCTCTTGGGCAACGATGTGTATGTTCACCAATCTCGTATCAACATCAAACAGACAAATGGGTCAGTTGTTGCTTGGCATCAAGACTTCGGCACCTATCACCGAGTCGATGGAGTTCCGGAGCCTCGAGGAGTCATGATTGGTGTCTTTCTCGATGATGTAACTGAAGTAAACGCGCCATTGCTTGGGGTACCTGGCTCGCATAAAGAGGGCCTTGTTTCGACGGCTTCGCTGGATCCGACTTCTCCCGATTTTGAAGAGGTTTCGAAGTACCGCTACGACATCACCGAGCAAACAATGGCTCGACTTGTAAACGAATACGGACTGGAAACGATAACTGGGCCCGCAGGTTCCGTGCTTTTCATGGATATGACCGTTGTGCATGGTTCTACTGTCAATATCAGTCCCCTACGAAGGTTGCTGCTATTCGTAAACGTTTGCCCTGTCGATAATCGAGGTGAAACCTATGAGCGGGCGGAGTACTACGCAGCCCGCGATTTCTCTGCGATTGTGCCAGTCGGTTCTGAAGAATTTCAGATTGCTGGATGAATATGAATCTTGAGTTCGAGAAACTTGAAAATGATTTTGGCGCACGGATACACGGATTAGACCAGCACCGCGATATTGATGAAGAACTTGTTGAAGCGCTGGCTGCTGGATTGAACGAGCACGGGGTTCTGCTAATGCGAGGGGAGAAAATTTCTCCTGCTCGGCTTGTCGAATTGGGTCGGGCGTTTGGGGAATTGGAAATTCTTCCAGAACCTGAGAAACGGCACCCCGATCACCCAGAAATCTTCGATTTAACGAATGTCAGACGAGATGGTGAAGTCGTCGATTACGAAGAGCCTCAGGCGGTTTTTTTGAGAGGTACAGAGCGTTGGCATACTGACAGCTCTTTTCGAGAAGTTCCTTGTCTATGCACGATGCTTTACGCGGTAGAAGTACCTGATTCTGGAGGTGAGACCCAGTTCGCGGACATGTTCTCTGCCTTAGCGGAGCTTCCCGCCGATTTGCGAGTTGCGATTGAGGGTAAACGATTGATTCATAGCTATGTCTACAGTCGAGCTAACAACCCGGGTCGTATGGAGCCAATGAGCTCGGAAGAGCAAGAAAAATATCCTGCAGTAAGCCACCCATGGATCCGCAGCCACGCGGATGGCCGTGAGTCCCTGTACATGGGCGGCCATGTTTCGCATGTTGAAGGCATGGACCTTGATGAAGGTCGTGAGCTTATTGAAGAAGTTCTTACAGCAGCGACGCAAACACAGTTCATTTATGAGCACCACTGGGCAGCGAATGACTTGGTGATATGGGACAACCGGTCAACTCTTCACCGGTTGCGCCCATATGAAATTTCTGCTCGTCGACGCGTCATGCGGCGCGTGACTGTTGCGGGTGTTGACCCTGTTAATTAATGAATCAGCCAAGCTTGGACTGTAAGAAGCCCACTACCTGAGGCCAGAGCTCGGCTGCAAGACCTTCGTCGAATGCTCCCATAGGGTTTTCTTCGTTCATGAACCCATGGCCGGCTTGATGAATAGTGATCTGCACGTCTTTGCCCATCCCCTGAAGACGTTCACCGAGATCTGTTGCTGCTTCAGGTGTAAAGAAATCGTCGGGTGACGCCATGTGACCTTGAACCGAGGCAGTTAAACCTGACCAGTCAGGTTCTTGGTCGCCTTGAGGGAATCCGTAGAACGGAACGGCGGCCTTTACAGCGTCACCGCGTAGAGCCGCGATCATGAAACTAAGGAGGCCTCCCATACAGAATCCGACTACCCCAACTCCATCCCCAGATGACGCGTTATGGTTCAGCAAGAAGTCGACGGCTCCACTCATATCTCGAGCTGCTCGTTCTGGTGGAAGATCGGTCATTAGTTGGCCGGCTTTGTCCATCTCGTCATGGCCAGCTAATTCACCGTGATAAAGGTCTGGTGCTAATGCTACGAAACCTTGGTCAGCTAGATAGTCAGCAACCCCCTTCATTTGTGGATTTAAACCCCACCATTCTTGAATAACCATGACCGCGGGACCTGAGCCGCTATCTGGTAGGGCCAGATGTCCTCTGGCGTCGTGTCCGTTACTTGCAAATGAAACCATTTCTCCCATGGGCAGGACCGTAGTCGCGACAAGAATTTGATGCACCTGATATCGCAATTCGATAATTCGCAGTGGAGAGTTCCTCGCAGTGAAAGAATGATTTCTATATCAACGAGAGGTACTTATGAATGTGCGACTTAGTCCGGTAGCTCCGTTCTCATACGTCCCTGGTATCGACCCATATTCCGGCGGGGTAGTGGCGTCTTCGGGAAGTGAGATTGTTCGCGTCACCTTGGCAGAAGAGGTTTCTTGGCGTCAGGGTTTTGAACGTATTCAGGTCATTACCGAAGGTGACGGCGTTGACAGGTCTGCACTATGCGCCGTTGAGCTTCGCTGCTCTCGGCCACATTCGTTTGAAGGATTTATTGAGTTCAATGACGAATACAGGTCTTTATTAAACAGTTGGGGTCTTTTGAACGACGATGAAAACCCCATTGCACGAACAAATGTTGCACCCGTTCATTACCCACCTGCTACCACTTCTCTCTACGCGTTCAGCTATGTGAGGGCAGGCGGCAATCCTGATTACACCTCGTTCGTAATAGCTGGAGCGGGTGACTTGATGGATCAGAGCGACCTTCAGGTGAGCAGCATTGTCGCTAAAGATCGGAGCGATAAAGAGGCGTGGCGATCGAGAATTGAGCAGGTGTGTCAAGAAATGGAGGATCGCATGACTTCCATTGGAGTTCGTTGGCACGACTGCACCGTTATCGATGTTTATTGTGCTGAAGACTGGTTTAGCCAAGCTGGTGAGGTATTGGTTGAGCGAATCGGCCCCGCAGTAGCAAATGGGATTCACTGGCATGTCGCCCACCCTCCAATTGAGGGTCTTCGATTTGAAATGGATGTCCGACGAGTTGCTACCGAAAAAGTTCTCTGATCTTAGGGAACCCGAAACTCCATCATTACTGGGCTAATCAGACCTTGATTTACTGCTTCAGCTGCGTTGTCTTTCATTTGCATCATGCGAGGGCCCATTAAATGACCGAGCGTCACTATTGGCGGGGCAGCGGGTGGGTCGTTAAAGAATTTAACGGCTAAGTCATAGTGATCTGAGTTGCCTATATGACGTAAACCAGCTTGAGCCGCTGCTTTTTCGTAGTTTTCGACAGGCTCGGGAAAGCTGAATTGGGGAGTCGAGGACCACGGCATGGGATAAGGCAGATCACCCTTTTTGGTGATTGTTACGTCGTAGATCAAGATTGTTCCCTGTGGTCGACAGACTCTTGCAAGCTCGCTCATCATCTGGTCCTTGTCTGCGATGTTCATCCCGACATGGAGCATGGTTACTGCATCGAAGGTGTCGTCCATAAATGGGAGGTCGGTCGCTGAACCAACTTTGAAATCGATTTGTCCACTCATTCCCACAAGATTGGTTAACTCAATAGCTGCCCCAACGAACTCGGGCGTCAGGTCGACCCCGGTGACGGATGCGCCAGTAGACCGTGCAAAAAATCTGGCGGCTCCCCCAATTCCGCATCCAACATCGAGGAGCTGATGTTCAGCGTTGATGTTGATCGCCGACGCAACCTGAATTGTGCCTTCGCGTCCTCCGATATGAAATTCGTCCGCTCCTGCTAATACGTCAGGATCGAGGTTTTCCATATCAAAACCTGACTGGGTCAAGGCTTCAACGATCCGCTGGACAATGCCGTCGTTTCCGTAGTGTTGTTCAACTGATTCGGTCATTGCTGGATCCTTTTGAATGTGGGGCGAGAAATTATATGGCTAGAGGTTCGGACGGTATCTGAAAGCCCCAGTCTTTTGTTCGGATCATTTCTTGGTCTGCTACAGCTACTAGCCCCCCTGCGCCGTACAGAGCACCTCCGCAGATAATGCTTCGTTCGTCATCGCGTTCTCGCCAGGACTGGAATGTGTATGTCTCGCCAACATGAACGTCGTCGAAAAACTGGGCTGCAATATTTCCCGTTACTGCACCGCCGCCTGCCTTCTCGGGTGGGTCTACGAAAAGTACGTATGCCGTAACGCAATCAAAAGCAGTCCAGACAAACTCTCGTGGGATAACTCCGTTTTCGTCAGCCCATTGAGGGGCAGGGGACCAAACGGCGACAACGTGAGTTCCGTCACTGAGTGGCCTGATTCGGACTCCAAGTCCATCGACTTCATGGCCACATCCGATGCATTGTGGGTATGGCGGCTCCCACCCCATAGGTCGTTGCATAGCTGCATCGATGGTTTCTCTTGCGATTGGCGATCGGGGAGCTACATGGAGGGGGCCTAGAGATGCAGACATGACTAGTTCAGTGTCTCGATGTATTACTGCCCCGTCTTCTTTAACGCTGCGAACCAATGACTCGCCGGGATGCATGGCTTTCCGGATATGGACCCTAATAGGTCCGTTGGATGCACCGGCAGCTAGGCCAGCAACGTAGCCGCCCTGCATCGTGTCGGGCATTCCAACGTAGGTGTCCAATAAGTCGATGGTTGTTTGACTCATCGATGGTGGCCGTAAATGGTGGATACCACATCGGCATCAGTAGAAGCTTCGATCAATACGGGCTTGCCTGGTTGACGATTTTTGACTATTTCGAGCGCAGCATCGATGTCATCCAGAGAAGTAATTTTCGCTGTATCGCAGCCCATGCTGGTAGCAACAGCGCAGAAGTCTGGCCAGTCATGAAGAGAAGCCGTTGGGTCCATTCCTTTGGCTACAAGCTGGATGTGTTCGGCACCGTAGCTGCCATCGTTGTAAACGATCACTATGAGGTCCAGACCGAGGTGCACAGCTGTCGAAAGTTCGGTGAGACCTCCCATCATGTAGCCACCGTCGCCGATGCAGAGCACCGTCGGTCGTGTTGGATCAGCTACAGCTGCTCCGATTGCTGTCGACATACCGAGCCCGATAGCTCCGAATCCATGGCTAGTGACCAGGTCTCGGGGTTTAGGTACAGACATTGTTAAAGCGTCCAGCATGAATCGACCTGCATCAACCACGACTTGCCTGTCTTGAGGAAGACCGGCGTCTAACTGGCGAGTCAAGGTTCGCGGGTCGACAGCACCGTCGTAGCTCTTGTCTTCGTATGACTCAGAGGGATTGAATTCTCGAAGCTTCTTTTCTAGGTCTGCTGTTCTAAATGAAGATGGTTGATGCTCGGCTTCGGCTAAGAGCTCAATCATGGCTTCAGCTACAACCCGTGCATCTCCTACAACCCCTGCATCAACCGTCGCATGCCGATCGATGTGAGTCGGATCAACGTTCACATGCACAACTCGCTTGCCTGCTAACAAGCTTTGATAATCAGTTGTGAAAAAATTGAGTGAAGCCCCAAAGACAACGAGGCAGTCCGCCATGGCTAGAGTTTCGCCAGCAATTTCATGGCTCAAGGTGCCGTGAATACCAAGGTTGAAAGGCTCATCGCTGAAAAAACCTGTGCCTAACAGGGAGGTTGCCAAGGGCGCTCCCAGGACATCGCCGAGCTCAATAAGAGCTTCTCGTGCACCCGACGCCACAGCGCCGCGACCAGCCAAAATAATCGGCCGGGTTGAAGAGGCGATGATGCCAAGCGCTGATTCGAGTTGATCGGGATCTGGGGATAAGCGGACAGGTGGAGCGTTCAAAGCTGGGCGCGGCTGGTATTCAACTTCGTCCCATTCGATATTTAATGGGACGTTCAAGACAATTGGTCGCCGCTCGGCGTGGGCACGTCGCACGGCCGAAGAAACATCTTCAGCAATAGTTTCGACATTTCTGACGGGTTGAAATCCGGCACCTGTTGCTACAACTAATGCATGTTGATCAAGGTTTTGAAGGTGCTGTTCGTTTTCGATTGGAGTGTCGCCAGCTACTAACAGCATTGGCGTTTCATTTTTTACGCCTTCCACTAGTGCAGTAATGGTGTTGGTTAGCCCGGGTCCGTGTGTGACAGTCGCTACTCCTAGTCTGCCGGTCGCCTTTGCCCACCCTTCAGCCATACAAACGGCGTTAGCTTCATGTGTAGCGCCGATCAAATTAACGTCGTGCTGTCGTTGCAGGTTTTCGCCAATAAAAAGATTGCCGTCGCCGAGGACGCCGAAAACGGTATCGATTCCGTGATCGACCAGGGCCTGGGCTACAGCGTCGTGTCCTAACATTTCATATCCTCCCGAGTGACGAAAGCAATTGAGTTATTGGTGTATTCAAAGATTAGTTTCGGGCTTATCCATGGTGCCCGATCCGTTGGGTTCCTATGCAGCTAAGCATCTCCAACGGTCTTTTGTCCACGAGGAATTGCTAGTAAGTGACCACTATCGGGCGCGACCTTTTCAACTCCAGCTACGGTCGTGAGACCAACCTTTGATTGGACTGAAGATGCGATTAGGCCCCTTATTGGGATTCGAACCAAGTTTTGACACTGTTGTCACCGTTGCCCGCGAAATGGAAGCTGTTGGAGCGGGGTCGGTGATGCTTGCAGAAGCAGGCCGTAGCGCTGTTACCCAGGCTGCGGCGGTGATTGCTGCCACTGAGTCAATAGAAGTTGGGACCTACGTAGTTAATGCGTTTGCGAGATCTCCTTGGTTAACGGGACTTACAGCTCGAGATTTAGATGAAATGAGTGGGGGGCGTTTCGTTATGGGAGTCGGTACCGGGAATCCTCACTTCAACAGTTGGTATATGGGTATCGATTCATCGAAGCCGCTGGCCGCGATGCGTGACTTTGTGCAAATAGTTCGCCAAGTAACCGCTGCCCGAGCAGGAGAGCGTGTGAGCTACGACGGGTCGGTACATCACGTCGCCAAGTGGAGGGCTAGTTTTCCGCCAAAGCGTGATTCTGTGCCGGTATACCTTTCAGCATCGGGACCAAACATGATGCGATTAGCAGCAGAGGTGAGTGACGGTATTGGAGTTGGCATCATGGCGTCGGTGAAGTTTATGAGGGACACAGTTCGCCCTAACGCGTTCGCTGTAGCTGAATCAGTGGGTCGAGATCCTTCAGAACTGGCCTTCCCAATGGGGGCTTTGGTGAGTGTGAACGACAATTCAGAAGCCGCCCGTAGGGCTGCCAAAGCTGCTGTTTGTGGATTATTTCACCCCGTCCCTCACCCTTACTACGACTCCCAAATGCGACAGCAGGGTTTTGTCGAAGCAGCGGACATGTTGGCTGAGTTGATGCCTCAGGGAAAGACAACTGAAGCTATGGAACTGCTGCCAGAAGAAATTGTCGACACCATGACCATTAGCGGGACCCCATCGGAGTGCGCCAAGCGAATAAAGGATTATGAAGGGGTCGCCGACCAGATTGTGATGATGCGGGTTGCACAAAAAGATGAGCCGTCAGGAGTGCATGCTTATGAGCCTATTTTCGAGCTGATCTCTGAAACACAATCGAATTGAAAGCTTGGTCGCTACGCGCTGGAGGTTTATTTAATAAACAGATACAGACATTCCTCTGGAGGCGGTGGTCTTAGTCCAGCTACTCTGCAGCAATGACTGAACGCATAATTCCAGCCTCACAGCAGGCCATGTATGACAATTTTCACTTTGCCCCAGGCATAAAGACCGGAAACTTGTTGTTGATGTCGGGTCAGGTAGGGAACGACTCCTCAGGTAAATGTCCCGAAGACTTCACCGAGCAGTTTCGACTCGCTTTCCAAAATATTGAAGCCATTCTTGTGGAAGCCGGTGGAGATCTATCCAACATTGTTGAATTCACGAGTTACCACATCGGTATGCGAGAGCATCTGAGAGAATTCATAGCCGTTAAAGATGAGATGATTAGTGAGCCCTATCCGGCTTGGACCGCGATTGGATGCACTGAACTCGCTATGCCTGGAGCGGTTGTCGAAATCCGGGCACAGGCTCTTCTTAGCTAGCAAAAGTGGACGCCTCATACGAAGTCGCAGTTATTGGGCGAGGATTGATTGGTTCTGCTGCTGCGCGTCACTTGGCGGAGGCAGGCTGCAACGTCATCGTTATTGGTCCTGATGAGCCGCTTGATCGTCGGGTGAGTCTAGGACCGTTTTGTAGCCACCCTGATGAAGGAAGGATTACAAGGATCGCAGGTCGGACCCCTATCTGGTCGCAGTTGGCTGCTCGTTCAATAGGTCGTTACGCCGATATCGCTGAGCGGTCCGGAATTGAATTCCATTCACCATGTGGACTTGTTAGCTCGTCACCGAAGATTTCCGAATGGTTAGAAAATTCAAAATTGGCAGGAGGTGATGCTCGCTCAGTTGATTCTGAGTGGGTGTCGGCTGAGACAGGGATTTCTCTGATGAATGGGCACCCTGCGCTATACGAGGGTGCCCCGGCCGGATATATCAATCCGCGGAGTCTGGTGAAAGCCCAGACCAAACTTGTCGGTCAGGCAAAGGGTGTCGTTGTTAAAGAATCTGCGTCGACGATAACGGCGCTATCTGACGGCTATCAGATCAACGGAAATTGCGGATCATTATTGGCTGATCGAGTGCTTGTAACGACGGGAGCTTTCGGTTCTGAACTTCTTAATCGTCCCCTTGATCTCCGCCGCATGCCACGGACGACTGTGACAGCAGAAATGTCTATCGATAGTGATTTGCCGAGTCTTATATGTGTCGATCCTCCAGACGAACGGCTTGAAGAAATTTACTGGGTGCCACCGGTCCGCTATTCCGACGGGCGAGTTGCTTTGAAAATTGGTGGAGATTTGCGTGACGCGGAGCCGGTTGCCCAGGAAGCTCTTACGGAATGGTTTCAAAGTGACGGCAGTGCAGTCGAAGCTGAAGCTCTTAAGAACTCGTTACATGGTTTATTACCGGGTGTTGAGGTAACAAGCTGGGCGCAGAAGCCTTGTGTAGTTACCAACACTGCATCGGGACATCCGTATATCGGATGGGTCGAAGACGGCGTCGCTGTGGCGCTCGGTGGGTGCGGTTCGGCAGCTAAGAGTAGCGACGAACTTGGACGTTTAGCCTCAGAACTGTTTCAGTCAGAGCGATGGAATGACTCGCTGCCTTCCGGCGCGTTTGATCCCATTTTCGCGTAAAAAGTTTCTGAGTCGGCTTTGTGGAGCTATGGCTGCGTGAGGTTCAGCTGTTCGATGGTTGGGTGTCAAGTAAGCGCAAGAAAAACTGGACTGCTGGCCCGATTATTACGACGAACCAAAGTGTTCCCCAGCCAATAGTTCCACCCATTGCTAACCCGCAAGCCAGAGCGGCTCCCTCAATTAGAGTTCTGGCTTTCCAAATAGCGACACCGCGACGGTCGAGAGCTGTCATCAGCCCGTCACGCGGTCCCGGTCCCAATCGAGCACCGATGTAAAATCCCGAACCGATCGCGACGACCACAGGGCCAAAAGCTGTGCACAAAGCTCTAATCAAGGGATTTGATGGGCTGCCTGCGATGCTGATCGTGGCGTCTACAACCAATCCGATAACCAAAACGTTTGCGAGTGTTCCGACACCTAAGGGTTCCTTGAGTACCAGTAGCGCTATCAGGAGGAGTACTCCGATGACGATCATCGCCGTACCGAATGTCAGCCAGGTCTGTTCAGCGATGCCTTGATGCAAAATATCCCACGGTGGAAGGCCGAAGTCACCGAGAAGGACGAGGCCTAAACCGACACCGAAGAAGATAAGCCCGACAGCTAGGCGTAGATATCTCCAGGGCAGAGAGGTTCGGGTAGTCACCTCTGACCACGCTAGAGGAACAGCATGTCTTTCACCCGGTTGGCATGACTTTCCTGAAGGTGAGGTTCACTCGGGGTTCTTTGACAACTTTTGATCGAGGCACTTCGTGCTCCCAAAGTTGTTGTGTCGAGCCGCGCATGATCAGGACGTCCCCGGAATTGAGAACTATGTCCGTTGTCGTGAGCGAACGATCTTTGCGTCGCATGCGGAACTTGCGAGATGTGCCCAGACTTACCGAAGCGATGATCGGGGTGAGGCCTAATACCTGTTCGTCGTCTGCATGCCAGTCGACTTTGTCGGCCCCATCTCGATACAAATTGGCCAATACCGAGTTGAACTCTTCACCTGCTAATTCGATGACACGTTGTCGAATAATCGTCAGATTTGAAGTCCACTCAGTTGGATGCATCTCAATGCCTGACCAACTGTATGAGCAGTCTGGATCTCCGTACCAGGCATTCAGTCTTGGGACATCATGCACGCGCCCGAACATTGAAATTTTGTCCTGTCTCCATTCGAGTTCATGGATTAGCTGTTGGCATAGGAAGTCGCCTTCGGTGTGATCCCAGACGCCTCGGTGAAGAACAATGTCAGCTCCGGGTAAATCGAATTCTTCGATTCGTGTGCTTTCGAATAGCGATGTTTGAGACAGTGATCTGGAGCGAGTCACTAGAAAATGCTGAAGCCGCCGTCGATTTTGATGACGTCTCCTGTATGCCACCTGCTGGCATCGCTCATCAAATAGACGGCTATTGCACCAAAGTCCTCCGGTTGTCCCCAGCGACGCATCGGGATTCTTGGCATGACGTTGTCGACGAATTTGTCCCATCCGAATAAGCCAGATGTCATCTCCGTTTCGATCCAACCAGGTATAACGGCGTTCGCTGTGATTTTGTATCGTGCCATTTCGACTGAAAGTCCCATCATCATGGCCAACATTGCGCCCTTCGATGCTGCATAAGCCTGCCCTTTAGGAGAACCCTGGATAGCCGTGCCACTTGAGGTCAGTACTAGCGAGCCACCTTCCCCTTGAGTGACCATTTGTCGGGTTGCAGCTCGCAAGGTGTAAAAGACACCATGGAGATTGACATCTAGCACCGAGAACCAATCATCGTTCGAGTGTTCGAAGAATGGCTTTTGGTTTTGTGTGCCAATACCAGCATTGGGAAAGCAACCATCAATTCGGCCGTACCTGTCAATCACCGAGGCCATACATTCCTCTACTTGATCCTCATTGGACACGTCACACTGGACAGCTGATGCCGAGGGATTGATTGACTGAAGCTCTTGTTCCGCTGCACTATTTTTTTCTAGGTTTGTTCCCCAGATGCTTACGTCAGCGCCCGCGGCTGCCAAAGCTCGCGCGAAACCGAGGCCGATACCGCCGTTCCCTCCGGTGATAACAGCGACTTTGCCTGTTAAATCGAACCCGTCGTAGCTCATAGTGCTTTCCTCCGAAGTTTGGCTCCTCATGAATACTAGAAGGCGAAGGTTGAGCGAAACCGGCAACTCTCTGGAAGACTCTCAAAATGGAATTTGAGACTGTCAAAATTGATGGAAAAGGTGCTGTCCGCCATCTGGTGTTGAACCGACCAGAAGTGCATAACGCGGTGAATGCTCAACTAGTTGCTGATATGTACGAAGCTGTTCGACTATTAGACGCGGACTCTTCAGTTCGGGTTGTAATTGTTCGAGGTGAGGGTAAATCTTTGTGTTCGGGAGCCGATCTCAAACAACCTCGAACCAGTCCTCAAGACACAATGATCGGATCGAAACAAGGCGCGTTGATGTACGACGCGTTATTACACATGAATCCAATCACTATTGCGTTGTGTCACGGATACATGATTGGCGGAGGAGCAGTGTTGCCAGCTGCTTGCGATTTCAGAATTGCTAGCTCGACGGTGAAGCTGACATTGAACGAGGTCAGTATTGGGTTCAATTTGACGTGGCACTCGCTTCCAGTGCTCGTCAATCTTGTTGGACCACACAAGGCTAAAGAAATGCTGATCCTGGGCCGAACATATGGAATCGCGGAGCTCAATGAATTCGGCTATTTCACAGCCACAGTTGATGGTGACGATGATCTGGTACCTGCAGCTGAAGAACTCGCGTTAGAGGTTCTTAATCAACCTCCAGTGCCTGTGACTGTCACTAAGGCATCTATAAACGCGCAGGCAATGCCTGTGGGTCGAGCTATCCAACACATGGACCACCTAGCCGTCGGCTATATGGGTAAGAGCGATAACTCTCGTGTCGCAAGAACGACTTACTTCGGTGATGAGCCTCGTGATTGGACTGATGATTAAGTCGTTTTTGTTTGTACTTAGATGCGAGCGGAAGTGAACTGGTCGAGACCCAGCGAATGACTCATGTCACCTATCGCATCGAGCCGCTCAGGTGGATGACGAGTGCCTGTCCCATCGGCGATTCGAGTCATCATTTCGAAATTCGCTACGACGGCGCATGCGTCAACCATCGTTTCTTTGTCAGTCAGTTCAACCAACGCCGCTCGAGCCGTCGACAGTCCTTCAAGGTCGTTGACTGAACTGTCGACCAAGTTTGCCAATGCTGGGGCGTGGTGAACTGCTTCACTTTCGTTCGCCTCACCGCGTACTAGCGACAGATCTAGTTCAAGGTCGTTTGCGGAGCTGCTCGCACGGAGCATCATTGCGTGGGCAGCAGTTCAGTAGAAACATTCCCGGTGTGCAGAGAGTCGTCCAGCCACAAATTCCATCTGTCGGCGAGACAAAGTCCCTCTGCTCCAATTCAAGTCGACCATCTCACGATTTGGGATGTATTGGGCACTGGAGAGTACCGACAATGTGTCCATGGCAGCAGGAACGGAGCTTAGGGCTCGAATAACGGGCGCTATAACGGGTAGTCCTTCGTAGAAAGGCTCAAGTTCTGGGGTCATATCTTCAAGGTGAACGACCGGCACCCAATGATGGTTAGCGGGTTTGGATGGCTGCTCTTGTCTTAAAGGTTCTCCGTCGAGAGCCGTTGGAAATTCGGGCCGGTCAATCCCCGCCAGCTGAGCGAATCGTAGAACTGAAGCAACGCTTATCACTACGTCGATTACTTCGACCCATTGCTGATGGGTAATAGCAGTTGCATCGCGCATGCTTAGGTACCAGTCTTCGGTCAAAGTACCGGCGTGTCTCGTAAGTCGATATACGGCATCTTGGAGCTGAGAGCTCAGCGCGGGGTTGTGTGCCACACGCCCACTAGAAGACGCGCTGACCCATGGCGGTGTTGGATCTGGGTCGTCTAAAGCAGTTCGCACTACCTCAGCCATTGCAAGCCGTTCAGCGCCATTCCACCAAGTGCCGGGTGCTGCCAATTTTTCCCAAACGTGAGCATGCGCAGCTGTCAGATCGGGCCTGATTTCAAGTCCTGAAGATTGGTGGCAGGACTGAATGATTGATGTTGGGGTCTGGCTCATAGGAGTTCCCAGTCGAGGTTTCTCTTTTTGTCACCGTAGTTGCTTTAAACAGGGCACGATAGAGGTATGGCATGGATTGAAATTGTTCCAGATGAAGAATGGGCTGATGATGAGGCACTTGAAAGCCTTTACGGTCGGGTCGTAGATAAGAGCTCCGGCCGAATCGACTACATCATGTCAGTGCACTCCCTCAACCCGAGAGGGTTGGCAGCCCATGATGGGGTCTATAGATCAGCCATGGCTGGCACTCAAAGCCTGCGTAAGGTTGAAAGGGAGTTGATTGCGCTTGTCGTAAGTCTCGAAAATGAATGTCATTACTGAATCCATCACCACCGACGCGGTCTGCGTGGCTTACTCAAAGATGATGACCTGCTTGTTGCGGTAGAGAAAGACTGGCGGTCTGCTCCACTTACTGAAAAACGGAAGGCGATGCTTGAGTATGCAACGAAGCTCACGTTGCTGCCTTCAAAGGTGACTTCTCGGGACGTCGATCAACTGCGTCGGGCAGGATTTAGCGACAGAGACGTCCTAGATATAGCTGAGGTCACGGCGTACTACGCCTATGCCAACCGGATAGCCGATGGCTTAGGTGTACCCGTAGAAACCTGGGTTGAGGACTGATTCAGTAAATTTAAAATCTATAAATTCGTGCTGAAGTGAGGAGCGACTTCTTCGGCGAAGCGGTGTATTGCTTCTAGTCGGCCATCGTTACCTTTTCCCAAAACAAAAAATGCGGCGTGTTCTAACCCGACGTCGGAGTACTGACCTATTTGATCGATAACTTGCTCGGTGGTTCCACCAACCTCGCCTTGATTTAAATCGCCGCCGTCAAAATTAAGTCTGAAGAGGCTCGTGAGTTCGAGCTCTTGAATATCTCGACCCAGCGAGTCGCATTCCCTTTTGACGGTTGACCACTGTTCACTTAGTAAGTCCGGGTGAGCGAAGGCGGAGTGAAATGCGTCGCCGAATGCTGCTGTCCTCTTAAATGCTGCTGTTGAGTGACCACCTACCCACAAGGGAATGTGGTTATCAACTGGTTTGGGGCTAAACCCGATATCTCGAAATTGTGTCCAACGTCCGTCGTAGGTGGATAGGCCGTCGGCAAAGAGCACCTTGAATACTTCAAGTGTCTCGTCTGCTCTCTGACCTCTCTGATCCCAAGGACGGTTGATTGCCTCGAATTCTTCTTTCATCCACCCAACCCCGACGCCCATGATCGCTCTGCCGTTCGAGAGGTGATCAAGGGTTGCCCAACTTTTCGCTTGTTGGACTGCTCCGCGGTAGCCGAGTATCAAGACGGTGGTCCCCAGAAGCACTCGCTCGGTAATTGCGGCAACGAATTGGAGTGTGCCGATGCAGTCCAACCAGGCGCTTCCGGCTTGGGGGAAGCCACTGTTGTCGTCGGCATAGGGATATTTCGAATTGAGAGTGGCAGGATCGGGCCATGCAATATGGTCGCTCGACCAAACTGACGCATAGCCAAGATTCTCAGCCTCTGTAGCGACCCGGATCATGGCTTCTCGACTTGGGTCACGGCCCGCATCTGGTAAATGAACACCGAACTTCATAGATTTCCTATCCCCGTTTATTAGGACACTAGAAGACGAGTCTCCGTTTATGCTGCACAGCCGATCGGAAAATACCTACGCTGCAGTTCATGAAGAAGGACGAGTTTTATAAAGATGCTCGCAATGACCTTCCGGGTCCGTTGGCAGGTATCCGAGTTGTTGACGCAACGACGGCGTGGGCGGGTCCTATGGCTGCCTGTCTTCTTGCTGACTACGGGGCAGATGTAATTAGGGTCACGATGCCAGGGGACGCAGGACTGGATTGGAAGCCTTGGATTGGTGCAACAAATCGGTCTTTTGCCGAAGAAACGGTCAATCGGAACAAACGAAGTATCTCGATTGATCTTCGAGAAGCGGAAGGTGCCGAAACCTTCCTAACTCTTGTTGCTTCTGCTGACATGGTTGTCGAAAACTTCAAACCTGGAACGCTCGCGCGGTGGGGTGTGGGTTATGAAGAGTGTCGGAAGATAAAAGCCGACATTGTGTACCTGTCGGTTAGTGGTTGGGGGCAGTTCGGACCTGAATCGGAACGTCCTGGATATGACCCGGGCGCTCTAGCTCACAGTGGCTGGATGGCGTTAAATGGATCGAAAGATGGCCCTCCGTCGAAGGCACCGACCTTTTTGGCTGATGATCTTTCTGGTCTTCATGGGGCTTTGGCAGGCTTAGCGGCCTTGCGGCACCGAGATGTTACTGGCGAAGGCCAGCACGTCGATGTCTCCCTTTTGGATTCGATTATCTACCAATCGAATGGCTACCTGACATTAGGGGCAACGGGTGGTTCGCTTGAAAGATGGGGGAGTGAAGTCAGAGTTTGTGCGCCGACTAATTGTTACGAATGCCTAGATGGCCATGTTTTTATGGCGCTCATACTTGATTCGCATTGGGTAAGACTTACTGAGGTTTTGGGATGCCCTGAAATGGGCAGCGACCCCCGATACTTAACAAACGCAGACAGGCTGGCTCATAGGTCTGAAGTTGACTTGTTGGTAGCTAACTGGTGTCGCGAACGGACTAAACAAGAGGTGCTATCCGCCATCGACGCAGCGGGAATAGTCATCTCATCGGTCAATACCTTTGCAGACGCTGCACGCGATCCGCATGTGCTTGAGCGAGACTTGCTGCAGGAAACCAGACTGGTTGATGGATCTTCTGCTCCCTTAACGGGTCCTGCCGCGAAGTTCAGTCGAACACCAGTCAAGGTGCGACACGGTGCTCCTTTGCCAAATCAGCACACGGATGAAATCCTGGCTGAAGTGGGTGTTACTCGAGAGCAACTAGAAGCGTTACGTGCAGCGGGAATAATTGATTGATAGATCAACCCTTGTTGTCCCTCCTTAATGTCAACATGTAGTTCATGAATGTGATTCTCGTCGCAGTGGTGGCTTTTCTTGCCGTCGCGGTTGGCTACCTATTAAGTCAAGTACGCGCTCGATCCGAGGAAGTCGACTCCCCACAGCCTGAAGTTCGGTTGGATACGGAAGGATTAGTAACTGCCGTCAAAGAAGCTGTTGATGCACAGGTCAGTAAAGCTGCCCAGTCAGCGTTAAAAGCCAATAATGAACTAGCTGGCCAATTGATCGATGAACGTAGCCGAACTTTGGAAGAGCAGACGAAGAATCTCTTGCAACCTGTTACGGAGCAAATGGATCAACTAAAGACCTCCGTAGGTGATTTGAAGTCCAGTTACGAAAAAAACAAGGGCTCCTTTGAAGCCCTGAACGAAAACTTGATGCATCAAATTACTGAGTTGAATACCCGAACTGGTGCTCTCGCCGGTGCACTGAAATCACCCTCAGCGAGGGGGGCATGGGGAGAAAATCAGCTGCGGAATATCATTGATCTTTCCGGCATGGCTTCATTCTGTGACTTCTCCGAACAGTCTTCAGTTTCTAGCGATGACGGCGTGTTGCGTCCTGACTTGACAGTCAGGCTTCCCAACGGGGCCTTCCTCGTGGTCGACTCCAAAGTCCCCCTATCTGCGTACCTGCGAATGCAAGAACTTGATGATTCTGTTGCGAGAGAAGCCGAATTGAAAAGTCATGTGAAGGCTGTACAGGACCATGTAAAAGCGCTGGCCGACAAACGCTATTGGGCACTCTTTGATGATGCGCCAGATTTCGTTGTGATGTTTGTGCCTGGAGAGTCATTTCTTGCTGACGCGCTGAGAGCGGAGCCTGGCCTCGTGGATGAAGCGATGCGTCAACGAGTGGTAATTGCGTCACCGATGAGCCTGATGGCGCTCCTTCTAACTATTGCCCGGGGTTGGCAAACAACCCAATTAGCTGAGAATGCCAAGAAAGTAGAAGAGCATGGTCGCGAATTGCACCACCGTGTTGGCACCACTTTGGCTGCTATGGCGAAGACGGGGCGTGGATTAGAATCAGCTACGAAGGCATATAACGAAATGGTTGGCAGCGTAGAAAGCAGAGTGTTGCCAACCCTCAGACGTTTTAGCGAGCTCGGTGTTTCTGGTGATGAGTTGCCGGAGGTTAGGCCAGTGGAAGCTTCAGCGCGATCAATGACTGCGAACGAGCTTGAAGCCTCATCGAACTTGGATGATCAAGATATTTCTGAAGCTAACTGATGCTCTGAGATACCTCGATAAATGGTTCAATGATTTCTAGATTTGCATCAAGGTGTTTAGTCCCTTGCCGCAAAAATGGAATAAGGAGCTGAGTTACACCCGCTTCTGCGTAAGCCTCGACCATTGAAGCGTCCATTTGGTCGTTGACTGCTCCAACGTGAACCTCGATCTCGTCTATTGACCGGCCTTCTGCCTCAAGAAAGGTTGCTAATCGCGAAACCATCTCGCTGCTTTCACTAGGAGAGAGATTGATTCCGTACCAGCCTTTACCGTATTTGGCGGTGCGACGAAGAGCAGCATCGGAGTGTCCCCCAATGCAGATCGGAATCCCACCTTTTTGAACTGGTTTCGGGTGCATGCGACACGGCGCCAGGTTGTACATGTCTCCCGAGAACGAACTCAGCTCGTCATTCCACAGAGTGTTTATGACCTCAAGATATTCGTCGCACCTTTTTCCGCGGTTTGGCCATGGAGCTCCACATGCTTCGAATTCTTCCCAACTCCACCCAACCCCGACTCCGAAGTCGAGACGGCCATTGGATAAGAAATCTAGGGTGGCGTATTCCTTTGCTGCATAGACCGGGTTGTTCTGAGGAAGAATACAAATTCCAGTTCCCAACCGAAGCTTGGATGTGCAGGCGGCAAGAAACCCAATGCTGCTGACCATATCCATGAGTCCGGAACCATCGGGGAATCTAAAAACACCATCAGAAGAGCCCGGATATCGGGACTCATATTCATCGAATATGACTACGTGTTCGCCTAGCCACACTGAATGAATCCCAATCTCCTCAGCCTTTTGTCCAAAGTCTTTGAGGAATTCGGGTGTTGCGACGGGGGACCGCAATGGGGTGAATAAACCGATCTTCATTAATTACTTCTTTCGGGAAAATTGAAACTGCAACTCACCAGCGCAAAGGTATATTTCGAGGCCCGCGCACCTGGCCTCCTGACCACGACACCAGATTCGGGTCGGTCAATTCGAACTCAGGAATTCTGCGAACCCACTCTTCAAGTGCGACCTTAATTTCCATTCGAGCCAAGTTCGACCCTAAGCATCTGTGGATCCCAAGACCGAAGGCAGAATGACGATTCACTTCCCTATCAATTTTGAACGTCTCGGCATCTTCCATGAATTCGGTGTCACGATTCGCTGACGGGAAAGGTAAGAGGATTCTTTCTCCCGGACACAGTGTTGTACCCGATATTTCAACTTCTTCGGTAATGACGCGAGACATGGTTACTGGAGAGTAAAAACGGAGAAATTCTTCGACTGCGGCGTCAAAAGCAGAATCATCAGTCGCAAGTCGCATGCGGTCGCCCGCGTTTTGTCCGAGGTGCAGTAGGGAAGAGCCGATGGAACTCCAAGTTGTGTCAATCCCAGCGAACAGGAGCAGAAAAAGCCCGCCAAGTATTTGGCGGTCGTCCATCGGGGCGCCGTCAACCTCGGTTTCAATCAAGTAGGTAACAATGTCGTCACCCGGTGCCGCACGACGCTCCTTCAGGTATTCGCCAAAATAAGCGAAAACTTCGCTGGTGACTTGTTGGGAGATATTGAGATCGGAGGGCCCCACTTCAAGCAAGTCATGAATCCATTGGCGAAAGAGATCCCCATCTTCCTCAGGAATCCCAATCATTCGGGCGATTACTTTCACAGGAATGTGTTGCGCATAATCTGCGCTTGCATCGCAATATCCGTTGTCAGCGAATTGGTCGAGTAGTTCGTTGCAGATGCCGCGAGTTATTGGAACCCACTTCTCTATGGCTTTTGGAGAAAAAGCGGGGAGAAGGGCACGGCGGTGATCTTGATGATCAGGAGGGTCAGAAGTGATCGGTGGCATGCGGAAAGTACCGATGTCGGCTGCAGGTAGATCGTTAATCACTACTGCCTTCGACGAGAAGTGTTCGGTGTCATGTGCAATTGCTGAGATGTCTTCGTGCCGTGTTGGTAAATACACTCCATGGAAGCGTTCGGTGTGAGCTACAGGGCAACCCCCTTCGCGCATGTCCTTCCAAATGGAGTATGGATCTGCGGAGTAGTCGTTATGTAAATGGTCGAAGTCTGTTTCCCAGTCTTCGACGTCAGGTCGATTTGGAATTTCCACTACTTGCCCCCAGGTGTCGCCGACCCACTCGGTGAGCCACCTACCGAACAAAGCGTAGTCGGAGCACTCAATGGACTGCTCTGGGAGCTGTTTTCCCAAGCTGTTCACACAGTCGTTGAAAAGACTACGGTCGGGGCATGGCAAGAATCTTTCAACAGATGGTGGCTCGACCCGATTCAAGTCGGACTGCTCTTCATCTTGAAGAGCAGGGCTTTGATGGGGTTTCTTTTGTTGATTCTCAAAATCTGTCTGGCGATGTGTATGTCGCAATGACCACAGCAGTTCAAGCAACGGAAGCAATACAAGTCAGCTCGGGGGTGACGAATCCTGTTACGCGTCACCCGGCGGTAACCGCTGGAGCGGTAGCTAGCGTTAATCGGCTTGCTCCAGGCCGTGTGCAACTAGGCATCGGCCGTGGTGATTCAGCGCTTGCGCATCTAGGAAGGGCGCCCGCTCGCGTTAAAGATTTTGAACGTTACTTATCGGCTCTTCAGAGCTATCTGCGGGGCGAAGAAATACCGTTTGAGAATTTAAACTTTGGAGAAGCGTTAGCTCCGCCTGTCGGCGAACTGGAACTGGCAGACACCGCGGGTACTAGCAAAATTGCTTGGCTTCCTGGTTCAGTAGGGAAGGTGCCCGTAGAGGTATCGGCGACGGGTCCCAAAGTAATTGGAGCCGCAGCTAGACACGCGGAAAGGATCATGTTCGCGTTAGGAGCTGATCCTGACCGAATCAGTTGGGGAATAGAAACAGCGCGT
>CAJWBN010000022.1 GCA_913020735.1 uncultured Acidimicrobiaceae bacterium | reverse complement strand
CGCTGCTCGAGGTGCGCATCTTGCCGCGCTTGCTCCGCAGACCGACACCCTCCGTTGCTTCTCGTCGACGCCGAAGAAGAAGTCTAAGTCGTCCATGCCCCCAACCATTACGATTGAGCTGGAGGATGGAGAAGACGAGGAGGCGGATGATGTGGCGGAAACAGTCACAGACTTTATGAAGCCCCGGTTGATTGTTGCCGAGTTGGACAAAACTGCTTCAGGCAAAATACGAAAACAAGCGATCAGAGACGCCGGAGTGACCGACAACACCTGGGATCGCGAATCTATTAGCTACGTCATAAGCCGCAGCTGAACTACTCAGAAGTAGTCGCCCCATGCGGTAACTCCATGGAATCCGCCGTCTACGACAATCGTTTGACCGGTCACATAGCTGGCATCATCGCTTGCCAAAAAAGCTACAACCGAACTGATTTCATGAGGGTCCCCCCATCGCCCTAGCGCAATGTGATCGGCAAGGCCTTCAGCCAGCCCGGGAGTTTTACGTCCTTCCTCCCACATTTCGGTGATGATCAACCCTGGCGCTACAGCGTTGACTCGGACCCCATGTTTTCCGTACTGCGCAGCTTGGCTTCTAGTCAGCGAATCTAAAGCAGCTTTGGTAGCACCATATGTTGGGAGTTCAGCGACACCAGTGGCCCCAGCGACAGAGGACATATGGATCACTGAACCGTTACCTCGCTCTGACATCTGTCGAATGAGCGCCTTGGTAGTTTCAAGCGGCGCGTGATAGTTCAGCCGCATGACCATTTCATCTTGGCCTTTGATTTCGCTTACGCCTGCGTTGTTTACAAGAATGTCTACTCCACCGAGCGCCTCAACGGCGGCAGCCGCAAGTTCGGCGCCAGCGCCCGGCTCAGCTAAATCTGAGGTTAAGACCACGGGGTCGTTAGGGAGGCTTCCCGCTACCCGAGCTAAATCCGATTCTGATCTCGCCGCTACAGCCACTCGGGCTCCCTGTGCTGCTAGCGAACGAGCGCAATGTTCACCGATCCCGCGGCTAGCACCTGTTACTAACGCTAATCGTCCATCTAGTTTTCCCATGGCTTACCTTCCGACAGACTTGATTCTTGCAGCACAACTGGTGGTGCGCTCTGAAAGACTGGTGCTGTGAACGATCCACTCGTTATTGAGGTCACCCGAGGAACCACGGTTGAAAGTGTTCATCTGGTTGACATCGCGTTAGTGGATAGCACCGGAAAGTTAGTTGAGGGTTGGGGCGAGCCAACTCGACCAACCCTGCCTCGTTCATCTTTGAAACCGATCCAGGCGACGCCTCTAATCACTGAAGGTATCGCTGATTCCGAAAAGCTCACAACCGAGCAACTCGCTGTTGCATGCTCGAGTCACAACGGCGAATCACGACACGTTCATGTCGTCGATCGTTGGTTGGAACTCATGGGATTTTCTCATGCTGTTCTTGAGTGCGGCGCTCACGCTCCGTCTAACCCTCAAGCCGCTCAGGATTTAGTTCTTGCCGGGATCGAACCTGATAGTCGCCACAACAACTGTTCTGGCAAGCACACAGGTTTTGTTGCGATGGCTCGGCATTGCGGTGCAGAAGTATCGGGGTACATCTCACCCGACCATCCTGTGATGAAACGCTTTGTTACTCCTGCCGTAGAGGATTTCTGTCGGATCGACTTGAGTGCCCAAACACCAGGAGTGGACGGCTGCGGGGTACCTGTCTGGTCCATTCCGCTATCTCATTTGGCTGGTGGCTGGTCTCAACTGCGAGCGCGCGGAGCTGGTAATCGACTGTTGCAAGCCATGATCGATGAGCCATTTCTTGTAGCCGGAACGAATCGTGCGTGCACGCGTCTAATGGAAGTATCCGACGGAGATGCCGCTGTGAAGACCGGAGCTGAAGGTGTCTTTTGTGGCGTCGATTTACGAGCTGGCTTTGCGTTCGCTCTGAAAGCTCGAGACGGTCATGCTCGTGCCGCCGAAAAAGCAGCCGAGTGGGTCCTGGACCGTTTGGGTTGCATCGATTTTGTCTCACCAACGGTGTTACGAAATTGGGCAGGAACCGCTGTGGGCGAGGTTCGGGTTTCGAGCTAGAGGGTGTGAGAATAAGTCAGTTCATATCCGGTCGAAGCATCACTCGGCCAGTCGTTTTTCGTGTCGACAAGTCAACCAGACCTTCCATCAAATTATCGAGGGTCAGTTCTTTACTAACGAGTGGATCTAAAGCACCTGACCCGACAAGCTCCCAAAGCTCGTCATAACAATCGTCTAAGACTTCATCCATGCGACCCTTATATCCGCCCATATGCACGCCGACGACTGAATAGTTCTTCACCAGAACATGGTTAGCCGGTGCTACGGGTATATCGCCGCTAGCGAAGCCGACGACAAGCAGTCGCCCTTCCCATGCGACCAGTCGTCTCGCTATGTCGAAATATTCTCCTCCAACGGGGTCATAAATGAGGTCACACCCCCTGCCTGAGGTTGCGTCCATAACCTTTTCGTATAAATCCTCTGCGTTGTAGTCGACTACGACGTCTGCACCCAGCGATTTACAGACAGCAACTTTGTCTTGACCGCCAGCGGCAGCGATGACGGTGCATCCATGGGCTTTCGCCATCTGCACAGCAGCAGAGCCGACGCCTCCTGCAGCTGCTAACACCAACACGGTCTCGCCTGGCTGCATTTGGCCTCTTCGGTGCAGTGCGGTCCAGCCAGTTCCATAGATCACATTCATCGCGGCGGCAGCAGGCAGCGAAACGTTGTCAGGGATGATCCGCATCTCATGTCCACGCACCAAAGCCTCTTCTGCATAGCCACCCCATCCCGAAGCAGTCATGCCGAGGACCCGGTCACCAACCTGTAACTCACAGTCAGAGCCAATCTCCACAACGGTTCCCGCGACACTCATTCCCGGAGTAAACGGCGGATCTAAACGGACTTGGTATTGACCTTGGCATTGAAGAATGTCAGCAAAGTTCAGATCACTGGCCGAGACTTGGACCCGCGCTTCACCTTGACCTGGTACCGGCGATTCAACCTCTTGGAGAGACAGAACATCCCACGGGTCACCCAATTCATTCAGTCGCCATGCTCGCATCTGATCCCTTTCGCATTTACGAATGAATTGCACCGTACCAACGAACTCCTATTGCTGTCGGAGTAAATTCCATTCATGACTAAAGCTTCTCCCGACATTGCCATAGTGGGTGCGGGCATTGCTGGAGCCGCCGCCGCTTACCGACTCCACCAGTTAGGCGCCGATGTCGAGGTTCACGAGACCTCCTCTATCCCAGGCGGACGGATGGCTTCTTTAGAAATTGCTGGGGCTACTTTCGACCATGGAGCGCAATTCTTCACAACCCGCGGAACCGAGTTCCAGAACTTGGTCGAAGAAGCAGCCAATAGCGGTGCAGCTCGAGTTTGGACACATGGTTTCGGCGACGTTCCCGATGGTTACCAAAGATGGTGCGGGGTGCCGGACATGACCGCCTTTGCTCGTTGGCTATTAGGAAAATCCGAGGCGACCGTCCGATTCGATGAAGCGGTGACAGATCTCTCCCAGCTAACGGCACAAGCAATTATTTTGACTCCTCCTGTGCCAGTAAGCCTTTCGTTGGCGATCAACTCAGGATTGGAACCACCTTCTCATGTTCGCAAAACGCTAGAAGCTGTCGATTACAAGAGAACAATTGCGGTGCTACTAGTTCTCAATCAAACGCCTCTAGGTACCCCTGCCACAGGAGCAATTCAGTTACTTGACGATCCCTATTTGGCTTTCATCTCCGACAACCAAGCCAAAGGGGTTAGTTCGTTGCCTGCCTTAACCGTTCATCTGACCAACGAAACAAGTCTTGAGTTATGGGAGGAGTCTGACGAAACCATTATCCATTTCACTTTGGACAAATTGAAGACTCACCTCAGCAACGTCGATGTAACCAGCCAGGCTGTAACTCGGTGGCGATACGCCGGACCTGTCGAAGTGATACCCGACCTCTCTATTTCGTGGAACAGCCGGCCGTCATTAGTAATCGCAGGTGAAACATTCAACGGACCAAAAGTTGAGGGAGCTTTCAATTCCGGGATCGACGCGGCCAACAAAGCCATGGCCGGCCTCTCTGGTGGCGGAGGTGAAAGTTGCAATGAATAGATCCGAACACATAGCGGGTCTCGAAGTTGAACGCCTCACTCCCCCAGATATCGAGTATTTCTTCCGAACGCTGCATTCCAGGGTCCCTAAATCAACCGGAGAATCCACGCAACCTGTTTTAGACCAGCTTCGGCTGCGCCTTCGCAACCTGGCGTTAGCCCTCGGTGAAATAACGGCTAAGCAAACAGCCACGACAGATGTTCAGGATGTTCTGGATGCAATTTCTTACCGTCTTGAACGGATGAAACGAAGAGAATGGCGGACACGAATCGATGGTCTCAGCGTGCTGAAAAGACTCAGGTCTGAGGTAGGAGAAATTTCTGCAGACCTCCATGAGATCGCGACGGGATGACGAACTCGACCAAGAAGACCTAACGTAGGGCCCCAACGGAGGTATGAGAATGTCACTCCAGGCAGACGACTACGAAGAAATCAGACAACTGTTAGCTCGTTACAATTTTGCTATCGATTTCGGCCACATTGATGACTGGGTCGACACGTTCGTTCCTGAAGGAAAGTTCAGTTGCGTCGGACTTCCAGAAGGAGCCCCTTTGGGAGGATCGCACCAAGGCAAGGATGCTCTTCGCTCCTATGCAGAATCTCATTTCGGAGTAAATCAGGGTCGAGCTCGACATTGGAATTGGAACCTCGTCATTGAGGGCAGCGGCGATACCGCAACCATGCAGTGCTACCTCAATGCTTATAGCGCAGGCCAAGGCGAATCAGCTCTTTTTAGGGTGACAGGCGTTTACAGAGATCGGCTGTCTCGAACAGAGAGCGGCTGGAAATTCGTTGAACGTGAAGTAACTATCGATCCGGCCTGACTAGACGGTTTCAAGAAACTCCTAACTCCGTGCTCTAGATTTGTTGAAAAGTTTGAGGGGGAATTATGTCAACTGATGTGACTTCGACAGAACTAATCCCTGTACTGGATCTTCAGCCACTTCTTGACGGAGATAACCACGGCATCAGTCTCTTGGCCGATCAATTAGGAAGGGCTCTGGGGAACACTGGGTTTTTCTCGATAATCAATCATGGGGTCGAGTGGTCTTTGGTCGAAGACATCTATAACGCCACGCGTGAACTGCACGATCTCCCTCAGTCACAAAAAGATGCGATCACGATGGATCGAACTCATGGCGGCTACCTCGGAATGGGAGCTGGAACTTCTTATGCAAGCGAGATAGCGGGAGAAGTCCGTAAACCAAACCAGAACGAAGCGTTCTTCGTTCATGAAGGCGGATATCGCGAAGGGAACCAATACCCCGAAATAGACGGTTTTGAAGACTTGACAGCCCGATACATCGAAGCAATGCAAAGCCTGGCTGGTTCATTGATGCCATTAGTAGCGATGTCACTGGAACTGGATCCAGCGTTCTTCGAAAATGATTTCGATACACCAAGCGTGACCCTCCGCATGTCGCACTACCCGGTCATGGACTACACCGACAATGAATGGGGTCTAGCTCCTCACACCGATAGTTCCATCTTTACTTTCTTGCCAACCAACGAGGTTCCCGGCCTTGAGGTTCGGCCGGCCGGCCATGAATGGATTCAGCCACCAGTGGTTCCATGTTCGTTCGTGGTGAACAGTGGCGACATGTTGAAACGCTGGACGAACGGACGTTATCTATCCACGGCTCACCGGGCTAGCAACTTGTCCGAAGTTGATCGTTATGCGATGCCTTTTTTCTACGGGGCAAGAGACGACGCCATCGTTGTTCCGGTACCCACCACCGTTTCTTCTGAGAGCCCGAGTCGCTACGAACCAATTACTTACGGTGATTATCAACGTTGGTTTTTGGATCGCAACTATCGCGGTTTAACAGGACAAGCGGCTGCGAGCACTCCGCCCTAAACAAACTTCGTTACTCAAGAACACCAGCGACAGCTAACTCGGCAATCTTTTCAGCGTCATATCCAAGAATGCCTTCAAGGACCTCGAACGTATGTTGACCATAGGTCGGACCTGAATCCGTTATCTCATCAACACTTCGAGACATTTGGAAACGCGTACCTTCCACGAAAACCGTTCCGTGAGTTGCGCTAGTCACTTCCCTGAAGTGTCGCCGATGCTTGAGTTGAGGATCATCTACCAAGTCCGCTGAATTTTGAACACGATGCGCAGGGACTCCCGCTCTTTGCATAAGTTCTTGAGCCTCGTTACCGCTCAACGCGCTCGTCCACACAGCAATGGCGTCATCTATCTCCTGCTCTAGCTCTCTCCGTTGCCCTTGATCCAACTCCGTCCAGTCTTCGCGGCCGAGAACTTCCGACAGGCGTTCCCACTGTTCTTGACTTTCGCAAGCAACCGCTACCCATTGATCCTCACCAGCAACCGGATAAACACCATGGGGACTCATAGCTGGATGCCTGTTGCCAAGCTTTTCGGGCAGATTGCCATTTACCGTGTAATCCAAGACAGCGGGAGCCATCAATGGGACTGTCGCCTCAGCTTGAGCGAGGTCGATGTACTGACCTTCGCCCGTTCTCCGGCGATGATCTAAAGCCGAAAGAATTGCGGTGGCAAGAAAACGCGGTGATACGTAATCGGTGTATGCCGCGAAAACGCCGGCGGGATCACGATCTGGCCAGCTTGTCATGTCGTAGAAACCCGACATAGATGCCCCCATGGTTCCATATCCCGCGAGATTTGATAACGGCCCCGTCTGCCCAAACAGGCAACTACTCGTCATAATCACAGAGGGGTTGACTTCGCGAAGATCTTCATAGCTCAAACCCCAGGCTGCCATTGCTTTGGGTGAGAAAGATTCACATACGACGTCAGCCCACTTAACGAGGTCAAGAATAACTTCTCGGCTCTCAGCCTTAGACATATCTAGAGTCAAACCAGTTTTGCCAGCATTCATATTTTGGAATAAACCGCTATTGTCCGCACCCCCCTCCTCGTTTAGGAACGGTTGAATGGTCCGGGCCGTCTCCACCTTGTTCGCTGATTCGACACGGATAACGTTCGCTCCCCAATCTGCGAGAACTCGACTAGCCGCAGGACCGGCCATCACCCACATCAGGTCAAGTACCTTCACATCCGAAAGTGGAAGATCACTACCATCAGACGGGTTTGAACTTGTCTGTTCTTCCACGGCTCTTTGGGTAGCAAAAACTTCTGTGCTGTGCTGACCTAATCGCGGGGGCGGCGTATCTACTTTTAGCGGGGTCGAAGATAGTTTGGCGAACGGTCCGGGGTACCTAACAGACCCGATCTCTTCATGTTCGATATCTCTCCAGAATTGCCGATCGGCATATTGGTCAGATTTCACAACATCTTCGACCGTAGTGATCGGGACGACAAGCAAACGCTTATCCAACGAAGCTTGAAGAAGCTCTTCTTTACTCTTGGTAGCAGTGAATTGAGCTGCTACTTCTTGAAGTCGGTCATACTCACCCAGACCTATCTGGCCAGTCATGACACCATCAACAAAGTTGATCCAATCAATTTCTACATCTTCCTCATCGCACATTCCTTCTTCGAAGATCCATTCAAAAAGTCTGCGCGTAAACGGGCCGATCCCTTCGCCGAACAGGATCGTGGCCGATACATACCCGTCTGATGCTGGAGAGCGGAGACGAACTGTAAAGGGCCCTAAAGATAAGCCTCCACTGAACCGGATCACCTCGGGTGAGTTGTATAGCGAACACAAAGACATCGATTGCGTTGCAGCCGTAAAGGCCTGTTGAGCACTCACGTCAACATGTTGCCCGCGACCAGAACGAACTCTTTCATGAAGCGCAATCAGGCTTCCTACAGCCGCGTCCAAAGATGCATGCATCCATGATTGATCTAGCGGAACCCGAAGTGGCGGTCGATCATTATCACCCACCAGATTCGTTACTAACGATGCCGCCCCGACAGTGATATCTGTTGCTAGCCAATCAGCCTTGGGTCCGCTCTGGCCAAAGGCACTTATCGAGGTGACGATCAGTCCAGGGTTTTGCTTCTGTAGCTCTTCAACGGAAAGACCTTTTTCGGCCATATGTCCAGGTTGATAGCTCTCTATCACCAGGTCAGCAGTGCGAACCAACTCTAAGAACTTGTCTTTATCCACCTCATCGTCCAAGTCCAATACGACGCCTTTTTTCCCTCTGTTATAAGCCCAGAACCTCAAGGAAGACTCTGGGTCTCCCTCTTTTCCTTCTACCCATGGGCCGAGGGTTCGAGCTACAGAGCCTCCGGGTGGCTCGATCAGAATGACTTCTGCCCCAGCATCTGCCAGCATTGCGCCAGCCAGCTGCCCTTTTTCATCTGTTAGATCCAACACTCTGTATGGCGACAACATCTGTCTCTTCCCCCTGTTAGAGAATGACAAGATAATTCATCATTTGGACCTCTAATTACAAGGTGGCCATACACACCAGCCAGATTCAAACTTCTCTGCTTTATTTGACTCGTGAAACTATTAAGGTGAGGAACCAGTCCTGATTCCAAACATGGAGAGTGTCCGTGACTGAATACACCTACAGCACCGCAATACAAACAGCTAACGCGATCGCTTCCGGCGATGTATCCAGCCGAGAGTTATTAGAGGCAGCATTAGCGCGTGTCGACAGCCTCGACGGACCCATCAATGCAGTGGTCGCTTTGGATGCCGAACGAGCACTCGCTGCAGCTGAACAAGCTGATCAAGCCGTCGCTAGAGGCGATCAACTGGGACCACTCCACGGCGTACCTATAACGATTAAAGACAGCTTCCAAACTGAAGGCCTGACCACTACTTCAGGCTCACCTGATCTGGCTGATTTCGTACCTGAAGGTGATGCGGCTCCTGTCGCCCGCTACAAGGACGCTGGAGCAATTGTTTATGCCAAAACAAATCTCCCAATCTGGGCAGGTGACCTTCAGTCATACAACAAGGTTTATGGCACAACGGCCAATCCATATGACATCGAATGCACACCAGGGGGTTCATCGGGGGGCTCTAGCGCAGCCCTAGCGGCCGGATACACCCCACTGGAGTTGGGGTCAGATATTGGCGGTTCAATCCGAACCCCTTGTCACTGGTCGGGGGTATGCGGACACAAGCCAAGCTACGGAGTCGTTTCAGCGCTCGGACAAATTCCGGGGATGCCCGGAACTCTCAGCCAAGCTGACATAGCTGTAGCCGGTCCGATGGCTCGAGACATCGACGATCTTGAAATGGCCCTCGACTTACTAGCTGGCCCAGACACGTGGACCCAGGTCGCATATTCTCTTACGTTGCCTCCGGCTCGACGCGAGCAAGCCAAAGATTTTCGCGTCGCCGTTTGGGTCGACGAAGAGACAGCTCCTATCAGTGAGGCCTACAGGAATCTCTTGATGGGCGCAGCTTCTGCATTCGAAGATGCCGGCGCCCACGTTGACTACGAAGCTCGGCCGGGTTTCACCTTTGAAAAAGCGGTGGACACCTACAACCATCTCCTGTCAGCAGCAGAAGCTGCCACATGGACCTTGTCTGAGATTGAAGAGCACGCTGCCAGCAACGAAGAACCCCAAGGCGAGCTAGGAATTGCGTATGCGTCAATGCGTCATCGCGAGTGGTTAAGTTGGCACGAGCGACGCATGCAACAAAGGAACCGCTGGCGAGAGTTTTTCGAATCCTTTGATGTTGTATTAATGCCAGTCACTTTGACTGAAGCAATCCGACACGATCATTCCAGTCCTTTTACTGGTCGAACAGTCCAAGTAGATGAGAAACAACGCCCTTACACAGACCAACTCAAATGGGTTGGACTCACCGGTGTTTCCTGGCTTCCATCTACTGTTGTTCCGATCGGTCAAATCAACTCCAAGCCCGTCGGTGTTCAGATAGCGGGCCCATTCTTAGAAGATCGAACAACGTTGGCGGCTGGCAGGTTCCTACAAGAAGCTCTTGGGGGCTTCCAAAGGCCAGAGGGTTTCTAGGACATAAGACTGTTCAGCGCTCACACATGGGTGCCTTGACCACCATCAACGTCGATTGCGGCGCCGTTAACATAGGAAGCTGCCTCAGAACAGAGAAAAGCGATCACATTCGCTACCTCTTCAGCGGTTCCGTATCGCCCAACGGGAACACTCTTGGAGTTGTTTGAAAGAACTTCCTCAGCGCTTACACCACTGGAGTCGGCAACTTCTCCCGCCGCTCGATCCCACATAGCGGTGTGGATCAAGCCTGGGAGTACCGAATTGATGAGCACGCCATCTCTGCCGTACTTACCCGCAAGCGCCTTCCCGGTAGCTATCATCGCAGCTTTTGTCGCTGCATAATCAACTAATGCCGCACCCGGGTATTTAGCTGCGCCGCTAGCAATCATGACCACACGACCCCATTTTTGGTTCCGCATATCAGGCAAAAAATGTCTTGTGCACCGAACTGCCGACATCAGGTTGAGTTCGTGAAGTTCTGTCCATTCTTCATCGGACATGTACTGGAAATTCCGAGAGGGCGACGCTCCAACGTTATTCACCAAAATTGAGACGGGTCCGCTATCGCTAACCGCAGATACGAATTCTTCAACTGACTGCTTATTCCCCATATCTGCGAGATGGCCTTTCAGCGAGCCATTCCCGGCCGGCTGGTAAGCCGACAAGTCTTCTACTGCGGCCTTATTTCGCGCACAAAATTCAACTTCTGCACCCATGTCGGCTAAGAGCCGAGCCGTGGCTGCACCGATTCCCAAGCTGGCACCGGTCACAACAGCACGTCTTCCCTCTAAATCAAGTTGCATCTTCTGTCCCTATCCCCTCGCGTCTTCACCCATATCTTTCCATCGTCGAGTTAGCGATGCCCAAGAAGTAGCTCTAATCGTCAAAGACGCGTCTAGATTTACCAAACCATGTCTGTTGAGTTGCCAACCCGGGCACAAGTAGTAGTTGTAGGTGGCGGCATCATTGGTGCAAGCCTTGCTTATCACCTAACCAAACGCGGCATAACCGATGTTCTTCTCTTAGAACAAGGACAACTCACTGGCGGAACTACTTGGCATGCTGCAGGTCTCGTCTCTCAACTGAAGCCGACGCACTCGTTGACCAAACTGGCAACCTACTCAAATCGTCTATTCGAAGAACTAGAAGATGAGACCGGACAGGCAACGGGATATAGGGCGCCCGGTTCTATTTCGGTGGCATCGGACTTAGAACGTTGGGAAGAAATGCGTCGAGGAATCTCGATGGCATCAACCGTTGGAGTCGAAATTCGAGAAATCGATATGGACGAGCTAACCGACAAAGTTCCCTTGCTACGTACCGACGACTTAGTGGGAGCCTTATATATCCCAAAGGATGGCCAAACATCACCGGTCGACACGACAATGGCCCTCATTAAAGGTGCACGCCAAGGAGGAGCCACTGTCGTTGAGGGTGTAGCCGTTCAGCGACTCTTAAAGAATGGTGATACGTGCGTTGGCATAGAAACCGAAGACGGCCATGTCGTTGAAGCCGAAACGGTAGTCATGGCCGCTGGCATGTGGACCCGTCAACTCGCAGAAACCATTGGCGTGAACGTCCCTCTTCAAGCATGTGAACATTTTTACATTGTCACTGAGCCGCTACAGGGTGTTGAAAGGGGCATGCCAATAGTTCGGGATCCGAGCAACTACACCTATTTCAAAGAGGAGACCGGAAAAATAATGGCCGGGTTCTTTGAACCCAAAGCGAAGATCTGGAAGCTGGACGGAATTCCTAGAGATTTCTGTTTCGGAACATTGCCCGAAGATTGGGATCACCTCGGACCTATATTCGAGGCAGCGTGCCACCGGATGCCAGCTCTTGCTGACGCGGGGCTGCAATTATTCTTCAACGGTCCCGAAGCTTTCACTCCTGACGGAACGTTTTATCTCGGTGAATCTCCTGAAGTGGACCGATGCTTTGTTGCGGCCGGCTTTAATTCAGTCGGTATACAAACTGCGGGTGGCGTCGGCTGGGTTCTCGCGGACTGGATCGTTGACGGATATCCACCTATGGATCTTTCCGGTGCTGATATCCGACGCTCTTTTTCTTTCCAAAGTGATCGCTCCTACTTGGAGGAACGAATTTCAGAATCATTGGGACTTCTATATGCGATGCATTGGCCATTCAGACAGTACGAATCCGCTAGAGGAATAAGAAAAAGTTCACTTCATGACGCATTAGATAAAGATGGAGCTGTGTTCGGGGAGACGGCTGGGTGGGAACGTCCAAATTGGTTTGCGGACAATGATCAGCTGCGTAAATACGAGTATTCCTATGGCAAGCAAAACTGGCATGACAACATGCGGGCCGAATGCGAGGCCGTGCGTCATGCGGTCGGAATGTTTGATCAAAGCTCTTTCGCCAAGTTTCTTGTTACCGGACCTGAGGCGCTTGCAGTTCTTGAACGGCTGAGTGCCAATTCCGTTGACGTAGAGCTAGGAAAAGGTGTTTACACCCAGTGGCTGAACGAAAGAGGGGGCATTGAAGCTGACCTGACTGTTACTCGTTTGTCTCAAGACGAATTCTGGATCGTGACGAGTGCAGCATCCCAAACACGCGATTGGGCGTGGTTGCGTCGAGCGTGTCGCGGCCATTCAGTCGAAATTTCGGATGTGACAGAAGATTGGAGTGTTTTAGGCGTGATGGGTCCGCACTCTCGAGGTCTCCTGGAGTCTGTGTCCGACATCGATCTCTCCAACCAATCGTGTCCTTTCGGGTCCATGACCGAAGTCGTTATCGCTGGGGTGTCTTGCAATGCACTCCGAATGAGTTATGTCGGTGAACTCGGTTGGGAGCTGTATATCCCCGCGGATCAAGCGGGTGCTGTCTATGAAGAGATCCGGCGCAACGGAGACCATTTCGGTCTACGACCCGCTGGGTTTCATGCGATGAACTCTTTACGTCTAGAAGCTGGTTACCGTCACTGGGGTCACGATATTTCCGATGAAGACACACCACTTGAAGCTGGACTTGGCTTCGCTATCGCATGGGACAAACCTGTCGAATTCATAGGCCGTGAGGCGTTGCTAAAGCAACGAGGAAAAACTCTAGCGAAGCGCCTAATCCAGTTCAGGGTCGAGGATCAGGACCTGATCAGCTACCACGATGACCCCATCTTCCGTAACGGCGTTTACGTGGGTCGCACCACTGGTGGAATGTGGAGCCATACTCAAGATCGTTGCCTAACGATGGCGTATCTCAATAACCCGTCTGGAGTGGATCAAGCTTGGTTGGACTCTGGGGATTGGCAGATTGAAATCGGCACCCGGCGGCGTCCTGTAACTCCGAGCATCAGAAGTTTTTACGATCCCAAAAACCAGAAAGTTCGCTCATGAAACCACTTGGTTTGGAGTGTCCTGCAGAGTGAACAATTCAGAACATCGAAAAGGTCTCCTGCTGACTTCTCTCGGAGTGGCAGTCATCATCCCTGACGCTACTTTTGTGCGCCTTGTTGATGCTCCGAGCATGACCAACGCTATGTGGCGAACGGGCCTGCTTGGACTTTCACTTAGCGTCTTCCTTCTAGGTCGTTACAAACAGCAGTTGCCAGTCGTCATAACTTCTCTTCGGTCATGGGGAGTCGTCAGCAGTATTTTGTCCGGATCAGGAACCATTCTTTTCGTGGTAGCAGTCGATCGCGCTCCAATATCAAACGTTTTATTGATACTGGCACTGTCACCATTTTGGGCAGCTCTCTGGACTTGGGCTGTGGCGCGAGTGGCTGTTGCTCGACGAACTCTTATTTCGATGCCGTTCGCGTTGGTGGGTGTGGCGGTAGCGGTAGGCGGTGATTCAGGAGGCCTTCTCGACGACGGAAACGTTTTTGCTCTCTTTTGTTCTCTTGGTTTCTCAGCCAACCTGACAATAATCCGCACAAATAAACACCTCGACATGCTGCCAACAGCAGCTTTCGGAGGTTTCTTGGGTTGTGCTGTGTTAGCCCTTGCTGGGACTAGCGCTGCCCTGTCCCCCCGAGATTTAGCGCTGTTACTCTTGCTTGGCCTAGTTATCTTGCCAACCGCTATGGCCCTCATCACTTTGGGTGGCCGCCTACTCCCAAGTCCAGAAACAGCTCTCCTGATTTTGGGTGAAACGGCGCTCAGTCCGTTACTCGCTGCTTGGGTTGTTGGTGAGTCCATCTCTGGGAGAGCCATAACGGGAGGCTGCCTAGTGCTGGGAGTGTTAATTGTTCATGCAACACTCGGCCTCCGAGATATACCGGCTACCAGCTGACCCGTAGCAAACCTATTTCGGATTTCCTTACCACGATGTGAAACAGATACTTACCCGACTAGCCGCGGCAATAACCTGCTGATCAATCTGACGCTTAGCGGCTAACAGCCAATCCATAGGACAATGACCTTCGTAGTAGTGCCATGATGGCTAGAAGTGACAAACGAACATTTACACGCCGTAGTCCATCCAGGCAACGGACCGATCGCTCTTTTGGTCCACGGAGCTTTAGGTAGCCGCTCTTATTGGAACGATAATCTCGCTGCTCTACAACAAGTTTGCCAACCGGTAGTCATCGAATTGTGGGGACATGGCCGTTCACCCAGTCCAGATAACCCGGCTCAATATGAACCGGCGGGATACGTTGATGAATTCGATCGGATCCGCCACGAACTCGGCGCCGAAAATGTTTGGGTAATAGGCCAATCAATGGGTGCTGCACTCGTTATGCATTACGCCGTTGCACGACCCCAAAGAGTTGCAGGAATGGTTATTACCAATTCGGCGTCGGGCTTTGCTGATCCAATCGAATGGCAAGAACGCAACCGCACAATGGTAAGCAAGATCGCCGATCAGGTAGACGAGGAAGGCGTTGAATGTCTTAGAGATAGCTGGATAAATCCAGGTCGCTCAAAACGCATTGCACAAACAACACTCAACTTGTTAGAGCAAGAATTTAGTGAGCATTCGGCCAAGGGCATCTCTTCATCATTTCGCATCACGAACTTCGCATTGCCGTTAGGGCGTTCGCTCCAAGAAATTTCAGTACCTGCTCTTTTCACCAACGGCATCGAAGAAGAACGCTTCCAAAAACATTTGCCTCGAGTAAAACTCATTCCCCGGGTCGAGATAGTTGAGTTACCGGCATCTCACGCTGTTAATGCTCACGACCCAAAGGGTTGGAATCAAGCAACAGTAGATTTCATCACCAAGCACTCGAATCCTGGAGTCTGATCCCGCGATGGACAAACAACAAGTTAGCCATGGTCCACTAGCTGGCATAACAGTCGTAGATGTATCTAGCGCCGTAGCTGGTCCGTGGGTGAGCTCTTGGTTGGCAGAATTAGGGGCTGAGGTCATTTTCATCGAAAAAGTCGGGGTTCCGGACGTAATGCGAATGACGGGCGCCATCAGTGGAGATCAGTCCGGCTGTTGGGTTCATCTGCACCGCAATAAAAGAGGTATGGACCTCGACGTCCGTTCTGAAGCTGGGCGAGACATTTTGATGAAACTCGTTTCGAAAGCCGATGTATTCATTCAGAACTTTCGACCAGGGGTGGTGCAACGCTTACAGATTGATTACCCGGCCTTATCTGCAATCAATCCAGAGCTGGTGTATCTATCGGTTTCAGGCTTCGGACCAGACGGACCGTACGCTGACCGACCCGTCTACGATCCTATTATTCAAGCCCTTTCCGGTATGACGGAAGCCCAAAACGGGACATACGTGAAAGCGGTGGTGGCTGACAAGACAACTGCGATGGCTGGAACTAACGCTGTGCTCGCAGCACTAGTTGCCCGTTCCAATGGGGCTGGCGGCCAGCACATTGAACTTGCATTACTTGACGCAATGCTTCACTGGATGTGGGTAGAAGTCTTTTGGAATGAATCCCTACCCGACGGTGACCCTGCCCCGACCTACAGCGAATGGTATGAACCCTGGGACACGGCGGATGGCCAAATCGCGGCTAATTGGGTCAACTTTGACCAATACAAGGGTGCATGCGAAGCATTAGGTAGACCCGAGCTAGCCAATGACCCCCGCTTTGCGACACGCGATGCTCGATTGCAAAATGCTGATGCCCAAAGATCTGAATTCGCTGCGACCCTCGAAACTATGTTGACCGATGACGCTCTATTAGCTCTAGAGGCTGCGGATGTACCCTGCGCTCGTGTGGTGTCACGACAAGAGGTATTCGAAGACCCTCAGGTTCTCCACAACGACATCATCATTAGCGAAACACATCCCACAGCGGGGCAAATCAGAACAGCGAAACCACCAGCCAAGTTCAGTAAAACTCCGACGGCGTTGACTCGACACGCTCCAGGCAAAGGCGAACACACCGATGAAATCCTCAGGCAGTTGGGGCTTGAATCAAGCGAAATCGACGAGTTACGCAAACAAAACATCGTCGCCTGAATAGTTGATCTTGATGCGTGAACCTCAAACTCTTTTTGTTCCATCCCAAGATCAAGTCGAAGTGGCTGTTCATGATTATGGAGGGTCAGGGCATCCGACATTATTTGTCCACGGCACAGGTCTCGTTTCCAGAATGTGGGAGCCAATAATCGATGAACTGGGCTCAGATTTCAGAGCCATTTGTGTAGACCTACGTGCTCATGGGGCAACCACCAACCCCCCTGATATTAATTTCTTTGATCACCGGATGGTCGCTGATCTCACATCAGTAGTTGACGCCTTCGACCTTCAAGATGCATGGGTGGTTGGTCACTCGATGGGTGGCGCTACCAGCATCCTCACCAGCCTTGAGCGTCCTGGCGCCTTTGAACGGGCGTGGGTTTATGAACCAATAATTTTCGAACGAAAAGAGGACCGCCCCGAGGGAGCTTTCGATTTTGTCGAAGCGACGAAGCATCGACGTTCAGTTTTTCCATCCCGTCAAGATGCACTAGACCGATACGGCTCTCGCCCTCCTTTGAACGAAATACATCCGGATTGTTTGGAGACATACGTCCGTCACGGTTTCATCGATCAACCCGACGGGTCAGTACAACTGGCATGCGATCCATTACTTGAATCAAGGGCATTCGAACAGTTCCTACAAGAAGGTTGGGACCGTTTACCTCTTGTTGAGATAGAGGTCCGGGTTGCTTACGGTGGCGCCGGGTCTGATCGTCCGTCTACCGCAGCTGCTGGAATAGCTGAGCGGTTGCCATTGGGGTCCTTAGAAGTATTTGAGGGCTCTGATCATTTCGGATGTTTCGCTTCTTTGAAACACGTAGCAAGTTCGCTACGCGACTGGTTCATAGGGGCCTAGCGCCAAAAATTAGAACCGGGTCAAAGCTTCCTGAGCTACTGAGGCGATGAGCTGACCGTTTTGCCACATTCGAGCTTGTGCTAACCCTCTCGCTCCTGAAGCTGCTACTGGCCACTGCTCAACGTAGATCCATTCGTCTGCTCGAGCTTGGGCATGAAACCACATTGAGTGATCCAAACTCACCAACATGGTTCCTTCGGTACCCCAAGTTCGCTGGTAGGGAACGAGGAGGGTGTCGGCAACACAGTCGTCACTCATGTAAGCGAGGATCGCTGCATGAATTTCGGGTTCATCTGTTAGGGGTTGTCGGGCTCGAAACCAAAAATTTATGCCACCTTGTTCCGACGGCCCGTTTGGTGCCCAGGGGGCGTTCTCGATTCGATATTCGACTGGCCTAGGCCCTTCTGACCATTCCTCTCCGAAGATCGGACCAACTTGTTGCATGCACTCCTCAAAGGTAGGCAGTCCTTCGGGAGGCTCAAAGCCACGAGGCGGTGTTGGAGCAATGACCCCTGGGCCAGGTTCAGGTGTATGAAATGAGGCTGTTAAATCGAATATCTGCTTATCGTCTTGCAGAGCAGTAACCCGCCGTTGACAAAAAGCTCTTCCGTCTCGAATGTTGTCAACGGCGTAATTGATGTTTTTCTTTCCATCGCCGCCGCGCAAGAAGAAACCGTGAACCGAATGCAGCCGACGTTCTGTGTCTACTGACCGATAGGCACCGACAATCGCTTGCGCTAGTTGATGGCCGCCAAATAGGCCATAACCCTCATGCCCCGAGCCGCGCCCCACATAAGTCGTCTCTCCCTCTTTTGAGAGAGACAGCAGGTCGAGTAGGTCATCAATTGAGTCGTCCACTAATCAACAGGCTGCCAGAATTTAGGGTCTCTCTGTCGTCTAACTTTCAATTCTTTCGTATCCAGGCGGAACAATAAATCCGCCTATCTCAGCTTCAAGTAGCGAAGCGAAATGTATTGATCTTCTGTCATGGAGGTGAGGAGCAACAATCTGCAGTCCGGCGGGTAGACCATTAATGAGGCCGACTGGCGCCACGGTGCTCGGCAGGTAGACGCTGCAACTCCAACCGGCCCAAAAAAGCTGATCAACCACCGGTTCTTGACGGCCATTGACTTCGATGGTGCGATCCGGGCGCTCGCCCTCATGGTCATGCACAAAAGCCGTCGACGCAGCCGCCGGACACAACAGCAGATCGAAATCTTCGAAGAACGTCGCCCAATCTCGTCGGTAAATCTCTCGCTGTTGATGAAGTTCGTACCACTCTCTATGCGTCATATGTGCTGCATGATCAACCAGGTTTCGGTAGGTGCGTTCACCCCGTTCCCACCCGAGGTGCCCCGGCAGCGCATTATGAAATGCCTGTTCCCCTATCGAAACACCGTTAGCTGCGCGCAGCAGCAAAAGGTAATTCTCGAAGAATTCATTCTGATCAATCTGAGGAGTGGCCTCAACAACGTCGACTCCTAGCCGGGCGAGATCGTCAATGGTGCCCTGCAGATGTCCAATCAGTTCAGAAGATGTGGCACAGGCTGGACTATCGAGTACCACACCGACTCTGTAATCGGAGAGCGACTGTTTGGTTGGCTGCGGTAGTTCAACTCGGTACCCCGCCGCGTCGAGGCCATCGGGGCCGGCAAGAACGGAGAGCGCTTGATCAAGATCAGTTGCGCTGCGGGCGAGAGGACCCATCACTGCGATATCAACAGCTGCTTCTACCCCAGGGGCGACGTGACCAGTTTGAGGTATCAACCCCATAGTTGGTTTATGACCGAACACGCCGCAATAGTGGGCGGGATTCCTAATCGAGGCACCGATATCGCTGCCAATTTCTATAGCGGACATTCCGGTCGCCAACGAGACAGCCGAACCTCCCGAAGAACCTCCGGGTGTTCGGCTGAGATCCCATGGGTTGTTCGTGCAACCATAGATCTCATTGAACGACTGCCAATCGCCAAGCATGAACGGGACATTGGTCTTGGCCCAGATGATCGCTCCAGCATCAATCAATCGGTCGACCGACGGGCTATTGAGATCAGGGAAATTAGCTACCCATTCAGGGTTACCCCATGTCGACGGTGTGCCCACCCAGTCGTAAGCCTCTTTGATTGTGACAGGAAGACCGTGAAACGGGCCGCGAGATTCGCCTCGAGCTGTCAACTCATCGGCTCTGCTGGCCTCTTGTTGAGCGTTTTCGATTTGGTGACCGGTAACTGCGTTGACTTGAGGGTTGAAGGCTTCATAACGCCCTATGGCTTCTTGCAGTAACTCACGAGCACTAACTTGCCGTGAAACTACGAGTTGAGATAACTCAGATGCACTTTTGAGCATCAGATCTTGGGTCATGCTCAGACCGTAGTTGCTCTCAGCGAGCGACAACGCGCAGCGCTACGTCCATTGCATCTTGAAAATGTTGGATATCTCCGTCAGAGGTAGCGAGATTCATGCATCCCATTCCGTAGGAGCTGAAGTAGACCTCACGTTCGAGTAGCCGGTGTTGTAACGACTCCATGAGCGCGGATTCATCACTATCCAAGTGAGCGTTGCGATAACTTTTGATCGGTCGTTGGTGAGGGTGAATTCGGAACAAGGAGCCAGCACCCGTTACTTGCCACTCAAGTGACTGGGACGCAAAAAGTTCTCTTAGTCCTTGCCGAATTTTGTCGCCTATATCGGCCAGCCGATCGAAACTCGTTTGATCAAGCTGAGACATACATGCGAATCCGGCTGTCATGGTGACGGGGTTGGCTGTGTATGTGCCGCCTGAAGGAACGGCTGCTCTATTTCCATGCACGGCTGCAAATACATCCATGACTTCAGACTTGCCTCCGATCGCCCCTACGGGGAATCCACCGCCGATGATTTTGGCCATAGCGGTAATGTCCGGATCAATATTGTGAAGCGCTTGCGCACCTCCAAGTCCCAAACGCAGCGAGATCACTTCGTCGAGGATTAGTAAAGCCCCAACGTCGCGAGTTCCGGTTCTGATTGCCTCAGCAAATGAGGGATCTAAGACTGGCATTCCCACCCGAGAAGGCATTGGGTCTAACAAAACTGCCGCCAGCCCCGATCCAACCGTCTGGATTGCTTCAGTTACTCCTGCGACGTCGTTGAATTGAACGATTACAACCTCATCTGCCAACGAATCAGGCGCGCCTTCAGAATAGGGAATTGTGGCTGGCCTATGGGCTAAACCCCAGTTAGAAGGGTCTGACCCCAAGCTTGCTTCCGCATGGTCGTATGTTCCGTGATAGCTGCCTTCTACTTTGATGATGGTCGGTCGTTGTGTGAAAGCCCGCGCTGCTTTGATCGCTCCCATCACAGCTTCGGTGCCTGAATTGCAGAATCGAATTTGTTCGCAACCAGCTACTCGCTCGCATAAGAGTTCGGCCAGCAAAATTTCAGCTTCGCTCGCCATCGAAAAAGCTGTCCCTTTGGCTAACTGGCTATGCACAGCAGCTTCTATTTCGGGATCTGCGTGTCCCAGAATTATTGAAGTGAAATTGTTGTTGCAATCCAAATAACGATTGCCGTCGACGTCTGTGATCCATGCTCCCTTTGCATGGTCGACATAGACGGGATGTGGCCTGATTATCACCGTCGAGCGTGACACTCCGTCCGGTATCACTGACTTGCCGCGGTCATACAATTCCGAGGAACGAGATGTTGCTGCGGGGTAGTTGATTCCCATTTCAATAGTCTCGCAGGTCAAAGCGCGCGATGATCAATACCTATGAGTCAGTCAGAATCAAGTTCGTTATCAAGTAACAGGCCTACCGCTCCCTGGCGTATTGGGGTTGACGTAGGCGGCACATTTACCGACCTCGTCCTTGCAGATGCTGAAGGTCGCGTATGGGTCGCCAAAGTTCCCTCAGTCCCTTCGGATCCCAGCGCTGGCGTACTTTCTGCGGTCCAGCGAATCTCCGTCGATTTAGGGCTACCTAAATCCGAGATACTCACTAACTGTTCGCTATTCGTTCACGGCTCGACCATCGCTACAAACACGATGCTCGAAGGCAAAGGCGCCAAAGTAGGACTTATCGCCACCGAGGGGTTCCGGGACACAATAGAGATTCGGCGAGGTTTGCGATCCGACCAATGGAACCATCGAGAACCATATGCACCGGTTCTAGTACCGCGTCATCTTCGTCGATCCGTACCAGGTCGGATAGATGCTGACGGCACTGAATATGAAACCCTAGACACAACATCGCTTGACGAAATCCTCACTGACTTCAAAGGTCAAGAAGTCGAAGCCATCGCAGTTGCGTTAATGAACAGCTTCGTAGATGACCGTCACGAACAAGAGGTAGCCGACCTCATCCAAGAAGATTGGCCTAAAGACTGGGTGTCATGTTCGGCCGATGTTTCACCCCTAATGGGCGAATATGAACGAACCTCTACCGCAGTAGTAAACGCTGCTCTGTCACCTCGAATCGTTAAGTACCTTCGCTCCCTTGATGCAGAGTTGACTGCCGAAGGTCTTTCACGACCAATTCTGCTTGTCCAATCCAACGGCGGAGCCGCGTCGGTAGATCAACTAGCGAGCAGACCAGTCAACCTGCTGTTAAGTGGTCCCGCTGCTGCAGTCGGAGCTCTCAATTTGTACCGGCGAGCAGTAGATCAGGCAGGCGTGGCTGAAGAGGACAAAGGAAATCTCATCTCTATGGAAATTGGAGGTACCTCCTGTGACGTACTCCTAATGTCCAATGGCGAAATCGCGACACGCGACGACGTCGACATAGCCGGATATCACGTCTCTACCCCCGCCATCGATATCCACACCATCGGTGCGGGTGGCGGCACAATAGCTGGAGTTGATGACGCCGGGCTGCTATTCGTCGGCCCCGAAGGTGCAGGCGCAGACCCTGGTCCTGCCTGTTATGGAAGCGGCGGCACACTTCCCACAGTCACCGACGCTCATCTAGTACTCGGCCGCTTACGTCCCGGTAAATCTGCTGGCGGAACTCTAGATCTAGATCTAGACGCCGCCCGAGAGGCCATTGATATCCACGTCGCTCAGAAGTTGGAAATGTCCATCGAAGACGCTGCAGCCGGAATAATCGAACTTGTCGAACAGCATCTGTTGAGTGCCGTAGAACACATATCGATAGAGCGCGGCCATTCTCCAAGGCGATTTACTCTCGTCGCAGCCGGCGGAGCCGGACCAATGCACGGAGCCAGTGTCGCGGCAGGATTGGGGTGCGCTCGAGTTCATATACCTCGAGACGCGGGTGCTCTTTGCGCAATCGGAATGCTTCATGCCGACGTTCGGCAGGACTTCACACGGTTCTTGCTCGGAGCTATAGACGAATTGCCGACCGACGCCCTAGTAGAAGGATTCAAATCCCTTTCTCAGAGGGCTCTGGGAGTCATGGCCGAGGAAGGATTTGATGAACAAGAGGTAACTCTCAACTATGAACTCGAACTTCACCACCCTGGCCAGCTTTGGAGTATCCGAGTCCCAGTCGACGGTCACCACTTCGACCTTGACGTAATTCGATCTGCTTTCGAAGCCGAGTATCGCCGCCTATACGGTCACGCTCAAGAAGAAGGAACAATAATGCTTTCTTCTCTTCGACTAACAGCTCGAGGTTCCACAGGCGAAGTTCAGATAGCGGCAGGTTCACCATCTCAAGGTGCACCTGAACCCATAGATAGAAGATCTGTCTGGTTTCCGGGCGCAGGATGGGTCGAAACAGCGATACATGACGGGTCGCTACTCCACCCGGGAGACACCCTTGAAGGTCCAGCCCTAATTGAAGAGGCAACGACAACTGTCGTGACACGACCCGGTGATCGCCTCTGGGTTGACGATTCAGGAGATTTCTTTGTCGAGGTAGCTCAAACCGAAGATTCATTGCAGCACCATTCCGCTGAACTCGATCCAGTCGTATTGGCACTTATGCAAAATCGGCTTGATCAGATCAGTCGCCACATGGGTTGGGTGATGACAAGAACCGCTCGGAGCACGATCTTCAGTCAAAGTCATGACTTCAGCTGCTTCGTAACGACACCCGACGGCACTTTGGTCGCTAACGCCGATGGCATACCAATTCACACAGGTGGCGGCGGATTCGCGGTCCGTGCCTTACTTGCAAAATACGGTGATCAACTGAGTCCTGGTGATGTCTTTTTGTTGTCTGATCCTTATGTCGCTGGTGGTAATCATCTTCCTGACTGGGTGATAGCCAGACCGATCTTTGTTGGAACGGACACTCCGGTATTGGCCGGTTTTTGTTGCAACCGCGCCCACCAGTCCGACATCGGTGGTGGACTCGCCGGCACCTACAACCCCGAGGCAACCGAAATCTGGCAAGAAGGAATTCGTTTACCTGTAATGCGTCTCATAGAGCAAGGTCGCGTTCGCGAGGACCTTTGGGAATTGCTCTTAATCAATTGCCGCACGCCAGAACTGCTTGATGGCGATCTTTTAGCAATGCTCGGATCCACCCAAATCGGAGGTGAACGAGTTGTAGCGCTTGCTAGCGAACTGGGAGTCGACGCCTATTTGTCTTATTTGGATGGCGTACTAGATCATGCCGATCGACGTATGCGCGCAGCTGTAATGGACCTTCCCGATGGCGTTTATTTTGGAGAAGACCACACCGACAACGATTGCTTCCGCAAAGTTGACATCGCAGTAAGGGTCCAACTAACAGTGAGCGGCGACGAAATCGTTGCTGACTTCACAGGGACGGACCCACAGATCGAGGGTTTCAAAAACAGCTCAATCGCTAATACGTACTCATCTGTGTATCTCGCTATTTCTTCGTTCTTCGATACGAGCATTCCAAGAAATGAGGGGACATATCGCTGTTTGACCATTCACGCTCCCGAAGGGTCAATTGTCAACGCACTTCCACCAGCGCCAATGACGATGAACACCGTGTACGTGGCTCATGAGATCGTTATTGCGGTTTGGCAGGCATTAGCCGCCGCTGACCCCACAAGAGCCTGCGCCGGTTGGTCCAAAACCATGCATGGCCACGTTGCCGGTAAGAGAGACGACGGTTCCACTTGGGTTATGTATCAATGGCATGCGATGGGGACACCCGGAGCTACAGCCGAGCGCGATGGATTCGCTCAAATGGGCCACCTCATTAGCTTGGGCGGTCTTGATATTCCCAACTTGGAATTTCATGAACAGCACTACCCGGTTCGATACCTATGTCACGAACAAAGATGTGACAACGCAGGGCCAGGTGAAATGCGCGGTGGCACAGGAGTTCGCTATGAAGCGGACATCCTCGAACCTGCTATTTGGTCATTCCGAGCCGAAGGGCTAGACAGCCCCAGCGGCCACGGCGTCGAAGGGGGCGGGACCGGCGGCGTTGGACTGGAGTGGATAGTTCCAGCCAATGAAGACCTCGACGGTGCCGCGTTTATCCCACCCAAGTACGGGGTGACCAAACTTGGCCCAGCAAAAATGATTGCCGAAACGCCCGGCGGTGGCGGATGGGGCGACCCTTTTGACCGCGACCCGGATTTAGTGCTGCGAGATGTTCGAGATGGTGTCGTTTCCACTGAAGCAGCGCGCCGAGACTACGGAGTTGTCGTAACCCAAAACCTAAAAGCAGTCGACGTAGTTGCCACTGAGCTTGTGCGAGGTCGCAAAGACGATGACGGCAGGTAGTTCATGTCCGACCGAGTAATCGAAATACTTGATCAACTGACTTCTGATTATCAAATAATCGAATGTGAACCCGATCTTGCTGACACCGCTCAATTCTGCGAAAGATACGGTTATGAACTCAACGAAAGCGCCAATGCGATTTTGGTTGTCGGTAAGGCAGAACCGCGCAAATACGCGTTATGCGTGGTTTTGGCAACTACGCAAGTTGATGTAAACAAAGTCGTACGCAAGAAACTCGAGGTCAAGAAAGCTTCCTTCGCCTCACCCGAAGAAACCGAGACCATAACGGGCATGATCCTCGGTGGTGTAACGCCCTTTGGGTTACCTGAAACGCTTTCGATATGGATCGATAGCCGAGTGCTTCAATGTTCCAAGGTGATCGTCGGAGGAGGGTCTCGCGATCGCAAAATCTATGTAACTCCTCACACTTTGGCTGCATTACCTTCGTCTGAAGTGATCGAGAACCTGGCGAGAGAACGCCCACTGACCCAATAAGTTCGGTTTACGATGCGTACCATCACAAAGGAGTGCATATGTC
>CAJWBN010000021.1 GCA_913020735.1 uncultured Acidimicrobiaceae bacterium | reverse complement strand
CGGCGAGTGTTTCGATCTCCGCATCACTAAGACCTAACAGCTCGCCGAATACATACTGGTTATGTTCACCAAGGCAAGCGGCTCCGCGAGCTATCGACCATGGCGTTTCAGACATTCGAACCGGAAGACCCTCGACTTTGCACTCCCCTACTTCGGTGTGCTCAACAGTGACCCAGAGTTCTGCTGTTCGTTGGTCATATTCAATTCGTTCTTGTGGCTTGAGAACTGGTGCTGATGGCACCCCGGCATTGATGAGCTCTTGAGCGAGTTCTTGGCGGTCGTGGTTCAACGTCCAAGTGGTTAGGAGTTCTTCAAGTTCGTCTTCATCTTGTACTCGGTTTTCTATGCGGGTCCATCGATCTTCGCTGGACCAAGTTTCTCCGATGATTTGCGACAAGATTTGCCATTCTCGGTCATCTCTGACGGCGATTGCTATCCAGTTGTCGTGACCTTTAGTTGGCCAAATGCCGTGTGGCGACATTTTCGGGGACTGCGAGCGGTTGCTGTTAGGCATTCCTTCGCGTCGCATCGGTCGCTGGTTCACGGTGGCATCTAAAGTTGCGACACCGTTGAGGGTCCCTGCGGCTTCAATGCATGCGAGGTCAACCCATTGACCTTGACCTGTTCGCTGTCGGTGGATCAACGCCATCAACACAGCCGTTGCCATGTAATAACCGCCCGTGTGATCCATAAATGAGTAGCCCCAGCCAGCTGGAGGTAAATCAGGTAGGCCAGATGTATAGGTCAAGCCTGATACTGCCTGGGCAATAGGGCCCCATGATTTGAACGCTGCATAGGGACCGGTCGCGCCAAAGCCGTTGTTCGAAACGTAGACGATGTCTTCTCGGATTGAGCGCAAGTCTTCGTATCCAAATCCGAGACGTTCCATTACTCCTGAGGCAAAATTTTCAGTAACGGCGTCACTTATTCTCACGAGTTCGCGAAGTAATTCTTTGGCTCGGTTATCGCGCAAGTTCAGGGTGATCCCTAGTTTGCCGGCGTTGTGGTTGTTGAAGGCTCCGCCTGCCTCTAACCCACGCGCGTTGCCGATCCAAGGAGGAACCCCACGAAGAATGTCCCATTTGCCCTGTTGTATGGGGTCTTCAATACGAATGACTTCCGCACCGAAGGCTGCAAGGATCTTTGTCGCTCCTGCGCCGGCTAGCTGACCGGTGAAATCACAAATACGGATGTTGTCTAAGGCCTGGGACTTTTGGCTAGTCATTGATTTTTCGCTGCCCATTCAGCGTAGCCATGCACCCATAGTCGCTGCGCTGGTGTCTCCGGCACCTTTAGACCGCGGGCGTCAGCTATTCGGTCCATTGCTTCTTCGGGACTTACACCTAGCTGAGTGAGAATTGCAGCAGCGATCGTTGAGGACCTTCCTATTCCACCGCGACAATGGACGACGACTGAATCGCCTTTTTCTAAATCGCTTGTTGCCTCATTTATCAGGTTTTTCGCATCGCTGTAGTCCTCCAAGATTCCAAAATCGGGGATCGGGAGGTTGCTGAAATTGATTCCTGCATCATTGAGAGTTTTATGTTCCGCGAGCAAACCGATACTCGCTACTTCTTGTTCAGTCAGTAGAGAGATGACGTTGGTTACTTTCTCCTGCAGCAAATCTTTGACTTCGCGATCAAGAACGCTTCCACTCGGTGCTGGTGCTGTCGCGAGTCGCCCGCTTGGTGTCTTGATCCAGTAGAGACGCATTATTCGTTGAGCATTTCGCGGGCACGAGCCTGGCATTCGTGCAAACGATCTTTTAATTGTTCGGTCCATTCTTTGAGGTCAGAGCGTTTCGCTCTCTTCCCATCAGCTGCTTTCGGTGGATCGAGAATTTCGCCTACGACGATCGTCACTGGCACTCGTGACGGGAACTTTGAACCAGTCGGCATCGCCACTTCTGTGCCAGCGATACCGACTGGAACTACCGGAACGTTTGCCTTGGAGGCCAGCCACGCTGTCCCATCGTATATTTCGCCAATAGCGTCTCCCTCTTGGCGAGTCCCTTCCGGGAAGACAAGCATGCATTCGCCAGCTTCAAGCATTTCTTTAGCTACGCGCATGGCGTCTAGATCAGCTTCTCCCCGACGAACTGGGAAGGAACCCAATGAACGCATAGCCCATCCTGCCGCCGCAGGTCTGAACAACGAGTCTTTTCCGAGGTATCGAACTCTTCGGTGACTAGAGCTCCCAACTAAGGGGCCATCAAGGTTTGATCGATGAGCCGGAGCAATGATCACACCACCTCGAAGTTGAAGCCGTTCTCTACCTTCGACCCGCAGCCGGAACCACCTGAACAGGAATACCCTTACCGAGCCGCGTACGGCTCTAAAGAACAGTTTGCCCATTAGGCCATCCGGCGAGAAGAGTGCCTTCATCATTAGAGAAACTAGCCGTTGCTGATCGGTTGGACCTATCGAATCCCCTGTGTAACCATCGGACTACTACAGTTCAATGGGTCATTCCAACAAGAGGAGCACTCACATGCCCGTTCCTACTGACATGGTCGGAGACCAGATTGGTCCGATAAAACACGAAGTAGACGCACGGTGGGTTATGGCCTATGCAGCAGCTCTTGGTGATACCCAGGATTGTTATTTCGATACGACTCGCGATGACGGGATCGTGGCCCACCCAATGTTCGCTGTCTGTCCGGAGTGGCCAGTAATAGTTCAAGGTAGGGAGTTAGCCAACAAGTGGGGAATAACGCCAGAAGAGACTCGTCAGTCTGTCCACGCAACCCATGATTTGGTAATCCATCGATTAGCTCGGCCCGGCGACATTTTAGAGACTCACCTGACTTACACGGGAGTTGAAAACAAAAGTCCTGGTGCCTACACGACTATGAAACTCGAAACCTTCGATGCACATGGGGAACGAGTGTTCACCACTTATCAGGGAGGAATGTATTTAGGAGTGCCGACAAAAGGGCCAGATAGACCAGCTCAAGGTGATCCAGTTGTTCCTGACCTCGGACCTGTAGCTGCCGAACCATTATCGGAAATCCAAGTTCCGGTCGCTCATGGTGCTGCTCACACCTATACCGAGTCGGCACGCATCTGGAATCCGATCCACACCGACGCTTCAATCGCTAGAGCTGCTGGTCTGCCGGCGATCATTCTGCACGGGACCGCTACTTTGGCACTCGGTGTCAGCGCCACTATTTCCGCTGTTGCCAACGGTAAACCCGAAAGCGTCCGTCGCATTAGAGGAAGGATGGCGTCAATGGTGCTGATGCCGTCAACTATTTCCGTACGCGTCCTAGACGTAACGCCAGTTGATGGTCAGAACGTCGCCCGTTTTGAGGTACTTACCGAAGATGGCGGGCCTGCCATTAACCAAGGACTCGTCTTCTTTGACAAAGATTGAATCGCTGTCAGCTGTCCACGTGACGAGCGAAGTGCTCCAAGGTGCGCTCTAAGGCGAGTGCAGCTGAGGACTCTTCATAGCTTCCCCGAGCGTCACAGTTGAAGCCATGGCCCGCTTCTTCGTAGATATGAGCATCTATGTGGGGCCATCGCTCGGCTATTGCGTGAACGTTTTCTAGTGGAATCCCTGAGTCTTCTGCTCCGAAGTGAAGCATCAGAGGTGCTTTCGGTTCTTCGTCGAGATGGGGCATGATCTGGCCGCCGTAGTATCCAGATGCTGCTGAGATCTTGTCTGATAGGCGAGCAGCGGCCACGTAACAGATCGAACCCCCCCAGCAGTAACCGACTATGCCTACCCCACCCGGATGCGGGTAACGGTCGATCGTTGCTTCGATATCCATCATGACTTGGTCCATTGAGAGATCCTCGAACGCAATTTTGCGGCCGACCTCAATACCTTCGTCGTCGTAGTTCAACTCAACGTTCTTTTGGACGCGATCAAATAGTGATGGGGCGACCGCGATGTAGCCAAGTTCCGCGTACTGGTCGGCAACGCTGCGAATGTGGTCGTTCACTCCAAAAATTTCTTGCACCACAACCACAAGACCCTTTGGACCGTCGAACTGTTCCGAAAGATAAACATCGAATTCGTGGCCATCGGCAGCAGTAACTGTGGTCATACTCATCCGAGTCCCATGAATCGTCTGGCGTTGGTGTAGACAACTTCTGATCGTAAGTCGTTTCTATCGATTTTTTCGAAGGTTTCGTCAAGTTCGGCTAGCGCCCCGGGGTAGGTGCAGTCGTAGTGGGGGTAATCGGAACCCCAGACGACCGTATGAGCCAGACCCATGTCAGCAAGTTGGGCAAAAGCTTCCCCCTCGCCAGCTTCCATCGTCACGAAACACTGCTCAGAGAAGATCTCAGTTGGTTCACGCTTCAACCGTGGCACCAGATGACCCATTGACTCTTTATGTTCGTCTAATCGTTCCAACCAATAAGGGAGCCAACCCAGTCCAGACTCAAAGAAGCCAACTCTCAATCGAGGATGGTCGTCAAGAATTCCGCTAGCGACGATCTCCATCACCGATGCCATTTGTTCGAATGGGTGGCACACCATGTGGACATAGAATTGGTTGCTGTACCTGGTTTTAGCGAAACTAGTCATGTCGGATCCGAAGCTGCCATGGATAGCGACCGTCATGTCGTGGTCTTCAGCGGCGGACCAAACTCGGTCTATCTCATCAGAAAATAATTCGAGGCCGTTGTAACGCTCAGGTCGGAACGTCATGCCCGTAAGCCCGGCTTCCGCGCAGAATTCAATCTCAGCCACCGCGTGATCCACTGACTGGAGTGGTGTGACACCAACTCCAAATAAGCGGTCAGGGTTCTCCGAAACGAAGTCGGACATCCACCGGTTGTAACCACGGGCATTGGCTGCCGCCACCTCTGGGTTAGCTATGTCACCAGAGAGAAGGTGAAGCGAGGGAAACATGAGCGCCGCAGCGAGACCCTCGTCATCCATCACTTTAAGCCGCTCATTTGGGTCATAGCTACCTGGAACGATGTCATCCCAGGTGACGTCAGTGCCATATGCATTGGGGATGCAAGCCGGCGCGCATGCAGTCCCAATGTCAGAGTCCTCAATGAATATGCTGTCCAGTTTCCCAACTGGACGGCATTGCATTACAGCTTCCCGGAATTTGGGATCGGTGTACTCCTGCCATACAGACGTCGGCTCAGCTATGTGTGCATCAGAGTCATAGACAGGAACTGTCCCGCTTGATGCATACGGTTCTTCAGTAATTAGTGGTGCCCCCATGACACCATTGTTGCTCAGAAACTATCGGTCTCGCTCATTGAGTTGAATGAAGAACCCTCAATCCACGACTCAGAGCTATTGGCGTAACCGACATATGGCCTTCGTTGGGGAAGACCTGCCAATGAAGATCTAGGCCTTCATAGTTTCTGGATGCCAACTGATCATGGAATTCTTGGTGGGGTGACAGCTCATCAGTTTCTAACTCACCTTTAGACATGAACACGTGGGCGTCAAGATTCTTGCCGCTTTCATATCGCTGCTGTTCACGACGAAACATGACTTGGTCATCCCACCAAACCGATGGACTAGCTAAGAGATAATGATCAAACATCGAGGGTTTCTCTAGCAGCACGTGAACACCAAACAACGCACTGAACGAGTGTCCGATAAACGTCATCTCAGAGATCCGATACTGAGTGTTGAGGAACGGAATGACTTCTGCATCCAACCAACGCCGAAACGCCTCTGCTCCTCCAAGTTGTTCACCCGGCACTCGCACGCCAGTTAGAGCGGGAGCGTCAACCGCCGTGGTTGTGAAATCCATCGCTCGAAGCTGGATCACCTCCCGATAAGAGGGTTCATCGTGCGCCACCCCAACAACAATCGCCTTGGGAAGTTCCTTCGACGGTGCTAGCAGCCGCACCGTGTCCACGACCGTCCCATATGTCCACATAGCGTCAAAGCACACATAAATCGGATGCGGTTCATCTCCGTCGGGGTCATAGGTAGGAGGTAAGTCGACCCATAGGACATAGTCCCTTTCAAGGTCGTTACGTGTCATTCGATGGGCTGTCGGAGTCCAGGGGGAACCTAATAATTCACTACTCACGGGTGCAAGTTTGGCCGATGATTGTCGAACGCGCTTGCTCTCAGGCTCTGTTTCACCTAGTAATCGATGAGCGAAGAACTTGTTTAGAGGAAGAACAGCATGGCGGTACTCCAATCCCATATTGATACCAACGCCGATTGGTTCGAGAAAAATTGCGATGACATGCTGGAACAGCTAGCGATCATCGACGAGTTGCACGCTGAAGCGGGTGGCGGTGGTGGACCAGCCGCTATGGACAGAATGCGCAGTCGCGGCAAGATACCGGTTCGGGAGCGAATACAGATGGTGCTAGATGCCGATGCTCCGTTTTTCGAAATCAGTTCACTTGCCGGCTATTGCACTAACTACGCGGTCGGCGGTGGTTTAGTCATGGGCATCGGGGTGATTGAAGGTGTTGAATGCGTCATTGAAGGTAATGATCCGACCGTCTTAGGCGGAGCCATAACCCAGGTGGCTGGACGGAAGCTAATGCGTGCAATCGAAATCGCACGGCAAAACCGCATGCCTTACATCCAATTTGTCGAATCGGCTGGTGGTGATCTGCGCGGAGACGAAGACCCTGAGCGACAAATGATCGAACAGCAGGACCATTTCGCTGAGTCAGGTCGACTGTTTTACGACGTAACCGAACTGTCCAAGCTAAGGATTCCATCCGTTGCCGTTGTATTCGGAAGTTCAACTGCGGGAGGCGCCTACCAACCAGGTATGAGCGACTACAACATCTTCGTTAGAAACCAATCCAAAGTTTTTCTTGGCGGTCCACCTTTAGTGAAGATGGCCACAGGGGAAGATAGTGACGATGAAACACTCGGCGGAGCTCAAATGCACGCGGAGGTCTCAGGTCTGGCCGATTATCTTGCCGAAGACGAAGCTGAAGCTCTTCGAATGTGCCGTGAGGTAGTGAGCCATTTGAATTGGAGAAAATTGGGGCCAGCGCCATCTATGGCAGATGACCCCCCTCTCCATGACACCGAAGAGTTGTTGGGCTTGATGCCCAGAGACCTTCAAGCATTAATTGATTGTCGAGAGGTCATAGCTCGCATAGTTGACGGATCTCGTTTCGAAGAGTTCAAAGCCCGGTATGGAACTACCTTGATTTGCGGGTGGGCATCAATCCACGGATATCCGGTCGGTCTGATTGGCAACAATGGACCGATATTCAGTGAAAGCGCTGAAAAAGCTGCTCAATTTATTCAATTATGCAACCAGCAAGATATTCCAATTGTGTTTCTTCAAAACATCACCGGATACATGGTAGGTAAAGACTTCGAACATTCCGGGATCGTCAAAAATGGTTCCAAAATGATTAATGCAGTCTCCAATTCGATGGTTCCTCACATCACGGTGATACTGGGAAATAGCTACGGCGCCGGTAACTACGGCATGTCGGGAAGGGCGTTCAACACGAGGTTCACCTATCTCTGGCCAACCGCGAAAATTGCCATCATGGGCCCCAAGCAGATAGCGGGGGTTATGTCACTTGTCCGTCGGGGGCAAGCAGCTAGAAAGGGCATCGAGTTCGATGAGGAAGCCGATCAAAAAATTACTGAATCGGTTGAGCACTATCACGAGCTGAAATCCTTGGCCCTGTATTCATCTGGGCGAGTCACAGACGATGGGATTATCGATCCTCGCGATACCCGCGACGTAATCGCACTATCCCTATCTGCCTGCAGTAACAACAAAATCGAGGGCGCTGAGGGCTTCGGCGTCTTCCGAATGTAAGGAGAGCGCAATGACAATAAGACGACTCCTCGTAGCCAACAGAGGCGAGATTGCTCGCAGGGTATTTCGCACTGCAAAAGAAATGGGCATCTTTACAGTTGCCGTTCATTCAGAAGGCGATGCTGATGCTCCATTCGTTAGCGATGCAGATCTAGGCGTCGCTCTTGGTGGCACTACCGCTACTGAGTCTTATCTCGATAGCGGAAAGGTTCTCGAGGCGGCAATTTCGGTCGGAGCTGATGCGATTCATCCTGGATATGGGTTCTTGTCCGAGAATGCCGACTTTGCTCAAGCAGTGATCGATGCCGGCATCACTTGGGTCGGGCCTCCTCCGTCAGCCATCGCTGCTATGGGCGACAAACTAGAAGCAAAGCGCACCATGGTTGATGCGGAGGTTCCAACGCTTCCATCAGTCGAGGTATCTGAATCGTCCGACCTTGAAGCTATTGCTCAAGAGATTGGCTTTCCGTTACTAGTTAAAGCCAGCGCCGGAGGCGGCGGCAAGGGAATGCGCGTCGTAGACAACAAAGCTGATCTCGAAGATGCTGTTCTTGGGGCTAAACGCGAAGCTCTAAATGCGTTCGGAAACGACACTGTCTTTCTTGAACGTTATTTACCTGCCCCACGACATGTCGAAATCCAGGTTCTTGGCGATGAGCATGGGAAGGTACTTCACTGCTTTGAGCGAGAGTGCTCAATCCAACGGCGCCACCAAAAGGTTATTGAGGAGGCACCTTCTCCGATCTTGTCTGAGTCCCTGAGAAACGAAATGGGTCAGGCAGCAGTTGCTGCGGTCGAAGCTATCGGGTACGTATCAGCTGGAACAGTCGAATTTCTACTGGACGGCGAAGGTGACGAAGCCCAATTTTTCTTCCTGGAGGTCAACACACGACTCCAGGTTGAGCACCCCGTAACCGAAGAAATCACTGGATTAGATCTTGTCCGAGAGCAAATCAGAATCGCCAACGGAGAACCTCTCGGCTATGAGCAATCAGACCTTTCAATTTCAGGTCATTCCGTAGAAGCTCGTCTCTATGCAGAGGACCCCTCCAACGACTTCTTGCCTGCGACCGGCCAAATCGATATCTGGGAACCGGCTACAACCCCTGAGGTCCGCTACGACTCCGGTGTTGAATCCGGGTCAGAAGTTTCAGTTGAGTTTGATCCGATGTTGGCAAAGGTCGTTGCGCACGCGCCAACGCGCACCGAAGCCGCTTTGAAACTTGCACTGGCTCTGGAACGAACTCGACTTCATGGGACGGTGACGAACCGTGACTTCTTAGTAGCGACACTGCGCCACGAGGAATTTCTCGCCGGTAACACCACAACCGACTTCATCTCTCGCGTTGATATTCCCGGACAAAGAGTCCCTAGCCAATGTGAACTAGACGATGCAGCAATCTCAATCGCTTTAGTTTCGCAAGCAAAAAATCGAGAACTCGCCGATGCCCTTGCATTCATGCCTTCTGGGTTTCGCAACAGCTCGATGCCCAGTCAGCAATTGCTTCTATCTCATGGTGACACTGAAATTGCAGTTAACTATCGGCCGTTGCGAGGCGGGTCTTTCGAAGTACGCGTAGGCGAAGATGGGGAACCCAGATTGGCGACGCTGTTATCTATTGAAGAGAGTCGTTTCGAAATTCAGGTCGACGACATTAGAGCGAGTGGGTACGCAAACAAATTCGGCAACCGTTGGTGTGTCGATATTCCTGCGGGAAGCCTCGAATTCAGAGAAAGGAGCCGCTTCCCTGAACCAGACCTCGCCGACGTTGAAGGTGGATTGACTGCTCCCATGCCAGGCAAGATTTTGGCGATCGAAGTCGTTGAAGGAGATTCCGTCGAAACTGGGCAGCTCCTCGTTCTCATGGAGGCCATGAAAATGGAGCACCAAATAGTTGCGGCTTTCGATGGCGCAGTTACTGAGGTCCGTGTTGTGGTCGGGGATCAGGTCGACAATGGGGAACTTCTCGTAGTCATCGCCTCGGTAGATGACTGATAGTTAAGAATTACCATCGAAACCACCAACAAAAGCAGCCATCTTGTGTGGTTCATCTTTTAGGGGACGGGGTCGATTAGGCCAATAACCCGATGCGTCACCGTCACCAATATGCACTGCGCTCTGTGTCCAACTTTCTCCACCAGGTACAACTTTGACTTCTGCTGCTAAGTAGCGCAGAGCTATTCCGCACCTCCGACGGTCACTGAAGTTAGGAGGCGACCCGTGCAGTAACAGGTCTGTGTGCAGCGAGACTTCTCCCGCTCCCATCTCGTTAAGAACAGCATCGTCATAGCTTTCGTGTTCCGCTACACGTCGATTGAGTACAACGGATCCGTCTAAGGGCAATTCCGTATGCGCCAAATCGCCATCGAGGTGGCTTCCCGGAATAAATCGCATAGCGGCATTATCTTCATCAACATCATCTACCGCTAGCCATATGGTCACTGACTTAGTCGGCGTAAAGGGCCAATAATTTGCGTCTTGGTGTAATGGAATTTCCATGCCATCACCTGGAAGCTTGCAAAATATATGTGTACTCCAACAAACAGATTCTGGACCCAAGATATCTGACACATAGTTAACGAAAAGGGGCGTCTGGATAAGGTCCCACAACCGCCCACTGACCTGGTGGTATTGGTTGATCGAATAACTGTTGCGCTGGTCATCTGCCGAAACCACTTCTTCGATCAGCCAGTCGAGATACAAACGCAGATCACTTACCTCGGTAGAAGATAACCCGGCGAGACCTGTGAGATAACCAGTTTTATTGAAACAATCGACCTGTTCCTCAGACAAGACCGACAGGTTTTCTAGTGACGAGGGCTGAAAACAAAAATCTCGCTGAACCTCACCGAATTGAAAACGCTCTTCCCCACTCACACCGACACAATAGGCCGTTCAGTTGAGACCAGCACTTTCCTACTCGCTTACGTCCCTCATTAACTGCGAACTGTTCTCTCAGAATCTTTCGGAAAGACAAACGAAAACAAGAAACCCTGAACTAGGAAACAAAATATCCCCACCAACCAAACTCTCCGCATCGCGTCTAACGCTGCACTCGAATCCACCGGATCGCCGACCAAAGTAATAGCCAAACCGGCGCCTATGGCGATGCTCAATTGAAAGACAGTTGTACGGCCGGCACCTGCCATCCCAAAGCGTGCTGGAGCGATCTCCGACATTGAAGCGCCGACCAACATCGCAAAACTGCAGCCAGCTGCGACACCCATGATCAGGTTCGGTATTAACAAACCTAAAAAGAAGCTTGGTTCTTCCCCCGTAAAGGCGACATGGAGCAACAATCCCACAACACCAGCACAGCCCCCAACGACCAAGATTCGCTGGCTACCAATGCGATCAGCTAAACGGCCGTTAGTGACGGAAAGAATGGTTGATACGACAGGCCCTGGTGCGATGGCGAAACCAGATTGAAGAACCGACCATCCCCACGTTTCTTGAATGAACTCAGGCAGGACGATGATCCAGCTGAAGAACGCCACTAGGAAAAAAACGGAACCGAGATTTGCAATAGCGAAACTGCGAATTCGGAAAAGCCCGAGATCAAAAAGCGGTTCGGGGTGCACAAGCGAACGCCGAAAAAACGTGGCAAGCATCAAAATGCCCGCAACAAAAGCACCCAATATCAAAGGTGATGTCCACCCCCAACTCCCGCCCTGCACTAAACCGACCAACAAAACACCGATGCCTAATGAGGCCATGGGGACACTAAGTAAATCGACCTTTTCGCTTACTTCTGCGCCTGTGCTTTCTCTCAGCCAACTGCGCCCTGCGATGAGCGCTACTAAAGCAACCGGCACATTGATGAGAAATACGGCTCGCCATCCGAACCCTTCAATGAGCAACGCTCCCAGGGAAGGTGCCAACGCTGCCGCTAAACCGCTGACCGCACCCCAGACGCCAATCGCTCGCATCCGTCGTTCTATGGGAAATGCTGATAGCAGTAACGCTAACCCCGCCGGGTATTGCGCGGCTCCTCCTATCGACTGAATCACTCTCGCAGCTATAAGCAAACTCGGCGTGGTAGCGATACCCGATAACAAAGAGCCAACAATGAAAGCTGCTAAACCACATAGGAAAACTTTTTTTCGACCGTAACGATCTGCCATCCAACCTGCTGGCAGCAGCAACGATGCAACACCAATGTTGTAAGCAGTAATTACCCACGACAAGGTTGCTGATCCCGCGTCAGGAAATGCCGCAGCAATTTCGTTGCGCGCTATAGAGATAATTGTGATCTCCATCGCCACCATAAAGCCGACAAGTGACGTGATGAACAAAGTTCGGCGAGCGTGTAATTCTGAAGAGTCGGCCATCAGGCTGTATTAAAGACCTGCTGCGGCGCGGTCTGATGCGACGGCTGCGTCCATTTCATTTAGAAGACCGCCCCTAAGACTGCGAACCGTAGCGGAGTAAGCCTTTGGATCAAGTCGATCAGCAAAATCTTGCGCAACCTCGAGCGCTCGATTCATAACTTGGTCAGCAGTAGTTACTTCATCAACGAAACCTGCGTCCACGGCACCTTGGCCGTCGAAGATCGTCGCGTTCGCAACTGAAACCTGCAAATACCGCTTGGAGAGACGCTCACCTGCAATTAATAAAGCCCACTTCGGAAGGGTCAAAGCAATCGCAACTTCGTTGAGCCCGATCTTCACCGGGCCATCGACTCCAATGCGATAGTCACAACCACAAAGCAACAATGCGCCAGCGGCTACAGCGTGCCCGGTAGATGCAGCTACAACCGGTACTGAGGCGCCGTAGACCTGTCGGATGAAGGCCCCGCCGGCTGTTGTCATTTCAGTAATCGCCTTCGGGTCTCCAGAGTTAATGACATCCAAATCAAAGCCCGCAAAAAATGCTTTCTGATTCCCGGCGAGAACTACCGACCCAATCCCAGAGTCCGCTTCTGCTTCGGCTAATTCTTGGCTGAGAGCAACCAGCAACGACGTAGAGAAAGCGTTAGCTCTTCCATCATCAACCGTGATGCAGAGGACGTTCCCTATCCGTTCAGAACTTACAGCCGAATGCGACACATCTAGGAACGTAGTCTTATCTTGAATGATTTGCTGTTACCTGCTCGACTGTTTTCTTAAAAACTCCAAGGATTACTAGGCTGGCCCAATGCCAACATTGATCAGCGACGCAGAACTGCCAACTTTGGCTACAGACACGTCCCTTTCTGAATCTGAACGACGTGAACGACTTCATCAACTAAGCAAAAACCATTGGATCGCCAAAGGGGACCTTGGGTATGTAATCGCCAGTCACGATGACTGCGCCGCGATGCTTCGAGACCGACGTTGGTTCAGCGCTTTGTCTCTAATTGCCGAGACCCAGAATTACCAAAGCCCAGAGTGGTCAAAAAGATCTAATCGCAAAAGTATTCTCTCAACCGAAGGCGACGACCACCAACGAATCCGACGGATCGTTAGCCCCGCCTTTACTCCTAAATCAGCCGACCGACTGCGGCCGTTTATGAGAGACGTAGTCAACGAGTTACTCGACCCAATATGTGAAGTGGGACATTCAGAGTTTGTCGCTGATGTTTGCGAACCATACCCAATCCCAATTATCTGTGAACTGCTCGGCGCCCCACGCAAAGACTGGGAGCTATTTAGCCGCCTAGCAGTTGACATCTTCAAGCTCTTTAACGGCAACTTGGCTAAAGACGCGCCAGCCATCATTGCTGCAAGCGACGAGATGGACGCCTACATGACAGACCTAATCGCTGAACGAAGATCTCAACCGCGTGAAGATCTCCTGAGCGATTTGATCAGCGCTGAAGAAGAAGGAGATCGGCTTTCAACCGACGAGCTTCTGTCAATGGCGAACGCAATTCTATTAGCCGGTACTGATACGACAAGAAACCAATTGGGTTGCGCCGTGGCATTGTTCGCACAACATCCCGAGCAGTTCAACCGTCTTCGCGAGGATAAGGGTCTAGCTCAACAGGCCGCGGAGGAAGTTATGCGATATCTAGGGGCGGTACGCGGCACCGCTCGGTACGCGAGCGAAGAGATTACCTATAAAGATTTTATTTTCCCTCAAGGCACTCTCATCTTCCCCAACTTTGTCGCAGCTAACCACGATGTAGAAAAATTCGACGAGCCGTTGGACTTTGATATCACGCGTGAAGCTGGCGCCCCTAACCTCACATTTGGAAGCGGTATCCACTATTGCCTCGGTGCTTTTCTAGCTCGGGCAGAGCTACAAGAAGCTTTCGGCGTCATCACAGAGCGACTACCCAATCTCCAACTCAACGGTGAAATCTCTTGGAAACCTTTAGAAAATGGAATTTGGGGACCAGCCAGCCTTCCGATTACTTTCGATAAAGGTCACTGACGGCATTCATCGTCGGATCCAGATAATTTCACCACTCAGTGTGAATGACAACCACCGCCACAACACCCACTGCTTCCTGTCCAAGGACTCGAATCGGCTGGGGGGGATATTTGCGTTGCCGCTCCTCCTGAGACAAATGTCGACAACTGTCGTTTAGCGCCTTGATGACCAGTAGGACACATCGCGCCTTCACCAGATTCGGACATCGGTCTTCTCAGATCGAACACCTCATCGCATTTATGACAGTGATAGGAGTACACAGGCACGGTGACAATCGTAGGGTGATGAGAAGAGCAACACCAACGTGGTGTTGTATTTAGCGGGGGCGATTTGGTGACGCGAAGAATCAACCCTTCTCCTAGTTCGGGTTTGTCTCCTCGGTCTAATCAAAACTCAACTGCAATATTTTCGGTGGAGCCGATCAATGAGATGCGTTGGGCAAGGATCGTTCTTGTCACTCTGGCAGGTGTGGTTTCACACACTTTTGGTAGAAGCACTATGCCACTTCTACTTCCGGCTATCGCCGAAGACTTGGAGTTAAACGCAACAACCGCCGGTGCTACAGGATCAGTCAACATGGCGGCTTACCTTTGTGGTGTTATCGCGGTGACCTACCTAGCAAATCGCGTGGCACCTGCAGTTTTGTTGAAATGTGGACTATGGATTGTTTCAGCTGGTTTGTTATGCCTCGGTACTGCGCCTACAACTAGCCAGGTAATGGTTGGCACGGCCTTGGCAGGGCTAGGAGGAGCCGGAATTTGGTTGACAATGCCAGTCATAGCGACCTCTGATGTCCCCGTAGCCAAGCGCGGCACCGTAATGGGGTCATTAACTGCAACCATGGCCGTCGGTTCAATAATTATCCCGTTCGCTACTTCCGCGCTTCGCGACCTAGTAGACGACGTTGGAGCTTGGCGCGAGGTATGGCTTCTAGAACTTGTGGCGTCGGGTGCAATTCTTGTAGTTCTTTACGTTGCTCTTCGCAAAGACATTTCACCGCCGCTACCTCGGGGCGCTGGTATCAAAGCCATCACTCGTCTACAAGCATGGAAGACCGCTGTCTTCTTCTACATGGCATTCGCTTTCGTCGCAGCATCATGGTTCCAATTCTTCGGCTTATCGCTAGAGAGCGACCACAACATGTCGCGAGGATTCACCACGAATTTGTGGGCGCTAATGGGAATTGGTGGTGTGGTTGGAGCCGTGGTTTTTGGTCGCTTGAGCGACCGGCTCGGACGGCCTCGAACCATGTGTTTGGTAACAGCTATAGGCGCTGCTACTTGCCTGTTAGTTCTCGCAGGACAGATGTGGACAGCGGCTCTTGCTGCGACTCTGTACGGCATGGCGGGTATGGCAGTGCCTCCCTTGACTGCAGCTTTCGTTCGTGACCAGGTAGCCGAACAGGATTTCACCGCTGTTTTTGGTGCCATGACAATTTTCTATGGTCCAGCTTCGGTACTCGGGCCAATTAGCGGAGGGGTCTTGGCTGACATAACTGGCTCTTATCTATTGACTTATCTCGTGCTAGCGATCACTTTCGTCTTCGCATCGGTCGCAGCTTGGCATCTGGGGCAAAGCGAAAAGCAGGATGTAATTCACTAGATCTCGCTAGCTAGATGTTCATCGTTTCGCTGTACCCGAGATCATCTCTAAGATTCACCAGGTGACTTCCGATAACGACATCATTCCTAACTGGTCCAATGGTCCAGTAGCACCAAAGGACAGCCCAAATGTTCTGTTGGTTCTCTTTGATGATGTCGGCTTTTCCGATTTTGGTTGCTACGGCTCCCCTATTTCAACTCCCACTATTGACCGACTCGCGGACTCCGGAGTTCGTTATACCGGTTTCCACACAACAGCTATGTGTTCGACAACTCGAGCTGCTCTATTAACTGGCCGGAACCATCATTCAACTGGTGTGGGTTGTTTGGCTAACTTCGACAGTGGCTATCCGGGGTACCGAGGAAAAATCAGTCGCGATGCTGGAACTCTGGCCGAGATCCTGAGTCTTCAGGGCTACAGGAACTACATGGTGGGCAAGTGGCACGTGACACCCCTCACTGAATCTGGCCCTACCGGTCCTTTTGACGGGTGGCCACTAGGAAGAGGCTTTGATCGTTTCTACGGTTTCCTCGATGCTGAAACAGACCATTATTCACCCGAATTAATCCGAGACAACAGTCATATAACGCCACCGGGGAACTTCGAGTCCGGCTACCACCTGACAGAAGATCTCTTCGACAATTCGATCGAATTCATTGCTTCGCACACAGCGAGCGCCCCTACTACGCCATGGATGATGTTGGTCGGGCTAGGTGCTTGTCATGCGCCTCACCAAGCCCCAAAGGAGCTGATTGACCACTATGACCAGGTGTTCCATCGCGGTTGGGATGTAGAACGCTCCGAACGTCTAGCTAGACAAATAAGTCTCGGAATTGTTCCTGACGGAACTGAGCTACCTCCACGTAATGATTCGGTTGAGCCGTGGTCCGATATGGATGCTGTCTCTAAACAAGTAGCCGCTCGCCTTCAAGCCGCGTATGCAGCAATGTTGGATCACGCAGATCAACACTTAGCGAGACTTATCGATCATCTAGAGACTTCGGGGCAACTCGACAACACCATAATCATGGTTCTTTCCGACAATGGCGCTAGCCAGGAGGGTGGACCACTTGGTTTTGTCAACGCCATGGGTCCATACAACGGCCTTCCCGAATCCATGGAAAATAAGTTTGAGCGCATAGACGATATTGGAGGGCCAGATACTCACAGCAACTTTCCTTGGGGCTGGTCTATGGCAGCCAACACCCCTTTACGTCGATACAAACAGAACACTCATGGTGGAGGTGTACGAGACCCTCTGGTTATCCACTGGCCAGAGCAAATCACGAACACGGGTTTACGACATCAGTTTTGCCATGTATGTGACATTGTTCCTACATTGCTCGAATGTGTTGACATCGAGAGCCCTGCTTCGATAAACGGGATTCAACAAAAGCCGTTAGAAGGTGTCAGTTTCGGTTCGACTCTGAATGATGCCGAAGCAGATTCTGGCAAGACAACCCAATACTTCGAAATGTTTGGCCACAGAGGAATTGTGCACGAGGGGTGGAAGGCAGTGGCGTATCACCCTCCCGGCACGCCTTACGAAGATGACAATTGGGAACTTTTTAAGCTCGTTGATGACTTCAACGAAACCAACGACCTCTCGCAATCCGAACCTGAGCGACTTCAACAGATGCTCGACTTGTGGTGGGAACAAGCACAGATGTACCAGGTGTTGCCACTTGATGACCGATTTGCTGAGCGTTTCGCTGAAAACGCGGAACGCCATTTAGGCAACCGAAAAGTGTTTACCTTCTGGAAAGGAATGGGACACCTACCCAGTGATGTCGCACCTGATCTCAGAAGTCGTAGTTATCGCTTAGAAGCTTCAGTTAAGCCAATTGCTGCAAACGTTTCAGGTGTCTTGATAGCTCATGGGGATGCGACATCGGGCTACAGCCTCTATATAGACGACAACGGCTATTTGGTGCACGATCTGAATATTGGTGGAAGTCACCAGATAATTCGTTCTCCGGATCCGGTTCCTGAAGGGTCAGAAAAACTCGGTTTTCAAATGGCACGCTCTGCCAGCGGAACTCGCGGAGTTGGGAGTCTGCTAATCAACGGCGATGTTGTCGCATCTCACGAAACTGACAACATCTTCTTCCTAATGATTTCTTGGTCTGGATTAGACATTGGTCTAGACCGAGGTACCGGCGTTTCTTACTACTCGACACCTAATGCTTTTACCGGCGATTTGATAAAGGTCACCATTGACCTCGCTGACGATCAAATTCTTGATGGCGATGGCATTGGCCGTGCCGAGATGATGCGCGAATAACGTTTCAATCCCGCACGAACAATAATTGGAACTCTGCAACTCCTTGGTCTTCAACTGAAACGACAATGCTCGCTGATGGGACGGCAACGTCGTAGTCAGAAAAGACAATTTCCGTCCGGCCAACTACAACAATGGTGCGCTCCACGATCTGAGCTTCTAGCTCAAAAACAGTCGCCTTACTTATCCCGTTTACAGTCAATTGACCTTCAGCCTGCACCGATATTCGTGATCCGTCCGTTGAAGGAAGGTCCACTGGTTCGTCAAGAATGAAACTTGCGATCGGGTTTTCCCTCACATTCAGGGCATTACGTGCAGCGTTGTCTCGACGAGAGTCGTTGGTGACAATTGTTGATAAATCAGCGGAAATAGAAACCGAAACGAGTTGACCATTTCGAATCGATAACTCGCCTTCAACACTGTCTGTTCGCCCAACTGCCGTTATTTCACCAATTTTGACTAGTTCTTCCTTAATTCTGAACCCGACAAAGGAACCCGAAGCTTCTTCGAAGCTAAAACTTCCCGAATCGGTGTCGACGTACCAGACGCCATCTTTTGAAAGCGTTCCCTCAATGTCACTATTGTCTGCTGCCTTCTCAGTGCCTTCGCTGGATAGTTGGTCTTGTTCCAATGAGGCCACGGCTGCACTCAAAGAAACTTCTTCAGGGGCGGCTGACAGAACTCTCCATGCTCCATAGGCGGCCATAGCTCCTATAACAACAACCAATAAACACGTAGTGATAACGACGGCACGACGATTGCGCAACTTTCAATCCCTTAGCTCTAAACGAAAACCCAACACCTCTACTGGTTGGCTTCCTCCGATGTGATAACCGATTTCGGGGTACGGCTTAAAGCCGAGCCTACGGTAGAGACGTTGTGCCGCCTCCATGTAGTCAGTTGTATTCAAGATCAGGGCATCTCGCCCATCTTTTCTAGCCTTATCGATGCACCATTGAGTCAATGATTCGCCGACTCCTTTTCCCTGATAGGAGGGGTCAGTGGCTAAAACCCGAAAGCCTGCGCAATTCTCAGGGTTTCCTTCGTGTGTCTCTTCCGAGTAATCATCGTGATACGCAAGACTGCCGACAATTCGACCATCTATTTCAGCGACGATGATCATGGCTTTGCTAGCCCTTCCTCTGACATCTCGCAGTTCAGCGCCGTACCAACCCAGATCGTCCGGCAGACCTAAACCTTCAAACAGGGGTTTGTATGCCGACATCGTAAGGTTCGCAACCAGATCATATTCTGAGCTTGTAGCTTCCCGAACCACTAGTTGTGACCTCATGGGATTTCCTCTCAACTAGACATAACCTCGTTGACCGCCTCATCGAACGGTAGCGTCATATTCCATCGTACGAACCATAAGGAAGCACTTGAAATGCCAAGTGAACCATCGAAAGATCTCATAGTTCTTGAGAACCCCAAGCCAGACCGGGACTATGAAATTCGTTGTGAGACACCAGAACTCACTTGTCTTTGCCCAGTAACAGGACAGCCTGACTTCGCTACAGTCATCATTACTTACATTCCGAATGAACTGATCGTGGAATTGAAATCGTTAAAGCTGTATCTATGGAGTTTTAGAGACGAAGGTGTCCATCACGAAGGGGTCACTAACAGGATTCTTGATGACTTGGTCTCAGCTTTATCACCAAGGTCCATGACTGTTGTCACAAACTGGCTTGTGCGCGGAGGTATCGCTACAACCGTTACTGCAACTCACGAAAGTTGACCAAGATTAAGACTTGGAACCCTAAGAGAGTTGGTTGCAAGATTTAAGCGTCAAGAACAGTTGCACCGTCTCCGGATTCGACAAGTGGTGCATCCGTCGACCAAGGAAAGTTGATCCATTGGTCGGTGTATTTCCAGACGTATTCACACTGGACAACCGACCGGGACTTTTCATAAAGAACTGCTGTGCGAACTTCGGCGACCTCGTCAAGACAATGATTTCGCACAAGTGCCAGGGTGTGACCAGTATCAGCCACATCATCCACTATCAGGACTCGAGTGTCTCTCAGATCTACGACATCGACATATGGGGGCAACACCACCGGCACATCAAGCCGTTCGTCCACCCCGGTGTAATACTCGACATTCATGACATACAAGTTCTTAACTGACAAGGCATAGCCCAGGGAGCCAGCTATAAAAAGACCCCCTCTAGCTATTGCAAGAATGATGTCTGGCCGATATCCATCGTCTGCCACTAGCCCTGCTAGAGCACGAGACGCCAAGCCATAATTGCTCCAGTCGAGAACTTCGCGCTGCTCATCATTCACCTCATGGAACTTACACCCAGCGCGGGCTTTCGTCGTTCTACTAGCGCAACGATGTCACTATTCCTATTTACGCCACTAACTTGTCGGAATGCCTTTACTGGCTCCGCAACACAAGTTGGTGCTCCGACACCTGTTGTCGCGCGATGGCACAGCCTTGCCTAGTGAGCTTTCAAACGCGACAGGACTTGGAACTGAAGATGTCTTGAATGCCTTAGATCATCTTCATCGAACTGATCTAGCAGTCCCGATGCCACATACTCCTGGTCTCGGAGAAGGTCGCTGGTCCCTTACATCTCATGGTCGTCAAGTCGGCCCTTCCCTAGCAAAAGGTGAACCCGACTCCAATGCCGCTAACGAAGAAGGGGACCCCGCTCAGGGGTGGGGATTCCCATGGCGACCGATGAAGAAGGAAGCGCCTGTATATGCAAGAACTTTGCCCCGACCAACCCGTGAAAACCGCAGGGCTGTTAGGCGGCCAAGATTTCCCCTTCAAATCCCTGATCAACCACCAACAAAACGAAGATGGGGGCTGCTGGCTACAGCTTCTTTAGTCACCTTGGCCGGCATTGTCTTGATGCTGATCACTATCCGTCAGGTGACTATTGAAATTGGCGGCATCGAAGATGGTGTGGCCCTGCAACCAACTTCGATTGAGGGAACACAGATTTCGTTCACAGTGGGTGGAGCAAATGCAAGGTCAGCTCAACTGCTCCTAGACGACTTTCCCGTAAGCGGAGTGCAAAGATACGGGAACCGCATCATTTGGGTAGTGCCACCATTGACCGAAGGTGGCCACTCCCTCGAACTAGTAGTGGATCGGCGACTTTACGGACAGGTTTCACGTTCGATCGAGTTCAGCGTTGACGGCACTCCCCCAATAATCGATCTTCCCAAAGTTCTAGAACCTGTTCCAATGAACCAACCTGTCACCATCGCGGGCACATCCGAACCAGGAGCGACGCTCGTAGTCGGCGGAGTCCCATTAGAAACTCAAGATGGTTCGTTTGTCTTAGAACTTGATGAACCTCCGGCCGGGCCAGTTTCTGTCTTGGCAATCGACCGGGCCGGTAACACCAGCACCTTCAACATGATTGTTCCTATCGCCTACCCGAGAACCCAGGGAGTTCACGTAAGCGCAGCAGCGTGGGCACATGACGGACTCAAAAACTCTGTACTTGAGTTGATACAAGCCGGCAAAGTGACGGCCGTCGAAATTAGTCTCAAGAACGAAAGCGGAGTTGTTGGCTACAACAGCGACGTGACATTAGCCACGGAGAGCGGCGCTACAAACAGATTCTTTGATCTGCGGGCTGCAATTGAAGAACTCCATGCACTTGACGTTCGAGTTATAGGTCGCATCGTTGCATTCCGCGACCCAATTTTAGCCAAACATGCTTGGGCTAAGGGAGATCAAGACTGGGTAATACAGACCCCTGAGGGAAAGCCTTTGAGCAAGTACGGAGGCTTCACAAACTTCCAGAACGCAGGGGTTCAAAAATATAATCTCGACATCGCTCGAGAAGCAGCAGAAGCAGGTATCGATGATGTGCTTTGGGATTACATGCGGCGACCGGAAGGCCGCCTCGACGGTATGTACATCCCCGGGGTTGGTTTAGATGACCCTTCGCCAATCATTGTTGACTTCTTGCGGCAATCTCAATCTCTTCTGAGGGAATACGGAGTGTTCCAAGGAGTTTCCGTATTCGGCATTTCCGCTACCAGGGGTGAGTTCATCGCCCAGGATGTCGCTGGAATGGCTCAGTACGTTGATTATGTGTCGCCCATGATTTATCCATCTCACTGGTCCCGCGGTGAGTACGGGGTCACGCACCCAGAAGCACAGCCGTACGAAATCACAAGAGCCTCTTTGGCTGATTTTCAACGCGTACTAGATGGCACAAACACGGCACTGGTGCCTTGGCTACAAGACTTTTCGATGAGAGTCCCCTACGGACCAGCTGAAGTGAAAGCACAAATAGACGCCGCCGCGTCCCTAGGTATCCACGATTGGTTGATATGGGATCCGACAGTCACTTACACAGCCGAAGGAATAGTTCCGGCTAAGAGCTAATTAGCTCGACGAATTTGTCTCATTCCTCCAAAAACTGCTGACGCAGCTTGTACTTCTGGACTTTCCCGCTAGGAGTCATCGGGAATTCTTCAACAATCACCAGATCTTCTGGCCAGAATTGGCGAGTCATACCTTCCACTTCCAAGAACTCAATCAGTGCTCCGAGAGTCGGTGGGTTTGCAGCGGGTAGGACAAAAGCACATCCAATCTCACCCAACCTTTCATCCGGCTTCCCAACTATTGCAGCCCCCAAAACCTGCGGATGACGCAAAAGAAGATCTTCAATTTCCTTCACCGGAATATTCTCACCGCCACGAATAATGATGTCCTTTGAACGCCCAGTAATACGAATAGAACCATCACCGTTCATCACTGCACGATCACCAGTTTCGAACCAAGGTCCATCCCAAGAAGCTTCGGTTAGGTCTCTACCTTGGACGTAACCAGCGAACAGCAAGGAACCTCGGCACTGCAAATCACCTTCAACTCCCAAGACTGCTTCAGTTTGATCGTTAATGACGCGGACCTCATTACCTGCAAGTGGCCTCCCATCTGTAAGACGTTCAGTTAAGGAGTCCGAAGGGCGGCCTACAGTCAGCAGTCCGCATTCAGTCATCCCCCAACCGGGGAGAACTACGCAAGGAAGTCTTGCGTCAGCATCTTCCAAAACCGGTTCAGGTACCGCCGCTCCAGCGCATACAAAACGTTTCCAACTCGTGAGGTTCCGCTCTCCAAGATCTTGAACTCCTAGAACGTCAGCTAAGAAGGGTGTAGCTCCCATGGAGATCTGAATTTGTTGCTGTTCAATTAATTCAACAAACTCAGTCGGGTCCCACACATCTTGCAAGACAACATGACCTCCTAAAGTAAGCGGAGCACGAATACCAAACAGATAACCCGTTTGATGGGCAAGCGTAGAAGCCATATGGAAGGTGTAGCCAGGACCATCGGCGTCTCCTGAAGGTGAGGGCACGCCTTCACACACCGCTTCAACGAAGCAATCCACGGCAGCATTAAGTGTGCTTTGCGTATGCATCACCCCTTTAGGTTGACCCGTAGTCCCCGAGGTAAACATGACTTCACAAACGTCATGGCTTCCCGCTCTCAACAGGTTCACCGCTGCCCGGTCATACGATGAGAAACGACCTTGTTCTAGCAATTCTTCCCAGCTCAAGACGTTTGCCGGCGAACCGTCACCGACCGTAATTATCTCTTTCACCCAAGGGCAGCGTTCTCTGAGTTCTACATGCATTACACCCAGCTCAAATCCGCGAAATTCAGTTGCCGTAATAACAACCGCTGGTTTAGCCAATTCACTCATGACTAGAACTTCATTGGTTCTAAAAATCGGAGCGACTGGGTTCACCACACCCCCTATGCGTTCTACCGCCGCTACCGCTACTAGAAACTGATGCCAATTTGGCAGTTGTACTTGAACGACAACCCCAGGTCTCACCCCTAATTCCAAGAGTCCTCGACTCACCTCGTCGACTTGCACGGCAAGCTCACCCCAGGTTGTTGAGCCGTAGCGATCTGTGACCGCAACCCGCTCACCTCTATCTTTAGCCCAGTGGTCAATAATCAAGTCAAGAAATCTGTCCGACCACCCACCTGTGTCCATCATTTCTGAAATTCGTTTTTGATCAAGAGTTGTTTCAAAGAACTGCTTCGGTATTTGCATTTCGGTCCTCTTTCGTTTGGCCCGGTAGATGTTCAAGTTCGAAATCGAGGAAGAACTTCTTGAGCCATGAAACTTTCCGCTTCTTCTACGTAATGCATCGGCGACGCTGCGCTCAAGATGATGGTCCTTGCTCCTGCATCTATATATTCAGCCAATCGCTGGGAACATCGGTCGGGGTCCCCGGCAATGGCGTATTTGTCGATCATCTGCGTGAAATCTTGGTTGTACTGCTTTGATAGTCGTTGGTTCGCGTATTCAACCGCAGTTGCGTTGTCTTCATGGCAGCAAAAGAAAATAAACAGACCCGGATCCACGGCTGATTCGTTGCCCTCATCAGCTCTGTATTTCGCGATTTGTTGATTTGATTCGACCAACATCTCTGGGGTGTACATATAAGGCAGCCAGCCGGTACCGAACTTTGCGGCTCGACGCCACGCTGCATCTTTGCGCCCCGATATCCAGATAGGCGGGGAAGGTTGCTGAAGGGGCTTCGGCTCTAATGTCACCCCCGACAACTGGTTAAATTTCCCTTCAAAGTGAACATCATCCTCGGCAAATAAAAGGCTCATAATTTCTAGCGCTTCGTTGGTACGGGCTCCTCGCTCAGAAACCGGAACCCCCGAAGCTTCGAATTCACGAGGTAGTTCACCACCAACACCAATACCCATGTGAAAACGGCCGCCTGAAGCGACGTCGAGAGCTGCTGCCTGTTTCGCTGCAAGGACCGCTGGATACAACGGCAACAACGTAATAGTCGACATTAACTTCAGTTCAGTAGTCGCTCCTGCCGCAACCGCTAGTGAGATGAACGCATTCGAGCACGGAACGTGAAAGAAGACATGTTCACCTGTAGTCGCGTAGTCATATCCAAGGCTTTCGATTGCCTTTGCTTGTTCAGCCACCTTGTCGGCACGCCGCATTGATAAGCCAAACTCTATTCTCGCCTCTTGCTGTTGTTCACTTGCCACTAGCACTCCACTTCGTCTGCAACCGACCGTAGCCGGTGAGCACTCGTCCCCTCATAGCGAAAGGACCGGACACCCATTTCGGGCGCCCGGTCCATCGCTGTCCGTGCGTTGGGGTAGATCGGTCACTGGCTACTTAACGCAGCGCAGCATCCCCCCTTTGCTGTCGGTGCCTCCCCCGTGGAAAGCGGCACCAACGGTCACGCCCGGTCAAGGTCATCTGGCCGCACCTGGTTGGCCGAAGACCCCTTCCAGACGATCGCACAAAGCTTATTGATGATACTTACTAAACGCAAATTTAGTATTTGCTGGTTTTCTCGTTGCCCAAGGTTTTTAAGACGCGAGGGACCAGTGAGTGCTATGCCAAGGGAATGAGGAAACGCCATATTGACCAAGACCGGCTCAACGAACTAATAGATCGCTGCACTCGGGAAGTAAACGAAGGCCTACTTCCTAGCTGCCAAGTCGCTATTGGATTCGAGGGAGAAATTGTTCTTGATGAAACCATCGGGGACACATCATCCGAAACTAGGTATTGCTTCTTCTCTGCAACAAAGCCATTTGTCGCTGCAGCCGTATGGCAACTACTGAGCGAAAATGCCTTAGACCTAAACACCCCGATCGCTTCCTTAATTCCTGAATTTGCGGAGAACGGAAAAGAGAGCATCACCTTGCAACAGGTATTACTTCATACCGCCGGTTTCCCTCACGCTCCTATGGGTCCTGATGTCTGGTCAGATTCCGAAAGTCGACGCAGAAGAATGTCTGAGTGGCGTCTCAATTGGGAGCCGGGCAGTCGATACGAATATCACGCGACGAGTGCCCATTGGGTTCTCGGTGAGATAATCAGCGAGGTATCAGGTAACTCATATACGGATGAAATTCATGATCGGGTGACTAAGCCCCTGCAGATACCTCGGATACTTGGGTTCGCTTTGGATCAACAAGAGCAGATGGCAGACCTCACACTGTGTGAGGGCGAAGCGTCTCCAGACGAATTGGAAGCCGTCTTTGGGATACGAGAGATGCCTCCCAGCGAAGTTACCGACGAAACAATTATTCGTTTTAATAACCCACATACACGAGAGGTCGGAGTACCCGGCGGCGGCGGGTACGGTCGCGCCGCAGACCTCGCGATGTTTTATCAAGCACTTCTCCACAATCCCGGCGAGTTATGGGAACCACAAATGCTGGCAAAGGCCATAGGCCAGGTACACAACAACTTGCCTGACCCCATGGGTGTCCCTGCCAACCGAGGGTTAGGAGTAATTCTCGCGGGGGACGACGGTCTCAGTAATCGACGAGGCCTCGGCCGCACAGTCTCATCAATGGCTTTCGGACACAACGGTGTCGGCGGGCAAATAGCATTCTGTGACCCAAACACCGGTCTGTCTTTTGGTTACACGACCAACGGGCTAGATCGGCACCAGATTCGACAGCCTAGGAGAGGGACCTCCATAGCTAGTCTGGCCGCAAATTGCGCCGCATAGAAAGGGGCCAATAATGAAGTTCGGGTTCACTCTTCCTAACAACTTCGGTGTAGCCGACCCTCATCAAGTTATAGAACTAGGGGTGCTAGCAGAACAACTTGGATTCGAT
>CAJWBN010000020.1 GCA_913020735.1 uncultured Acidimicrobiaceae bacterium | reverse complement strand
CCCTCCACAAGCGTGTATATTAGCAATTGGCGGGGGGCAAGCAGGCCCAGAAGCAAGGGAAGATGGTGGGTACCAGGCGAAGAATCAAACGAATATCTACGGCACCAATGTTCGATGGTTTACCGAACTTCCAATAGCAACAGATCCAAATCTGAATTGGTTCCAACGAACAGCCGCTCGCGCTTTTCAGTCATCCACCAGCTTGCGACCAGGCCCCGTCCATCTTGATTGGCCATTTAGAGAACCTTTAGAGCCGAAGTCCGAACTGAAACCATTTCCAAGATCACCGGCAATCCAACTCAACAGCCCTGTAACCACTCTTGACGGTGCAAGAACTAATGCACTGGCAGAATTCTTTGAGCAGAAGCCGCGAGGGCTAGTGATCGCCGGACCTATGACAGAAGGAGCGTCTTGGCAGGAAGCGGTTCATCTCTTCTGTCGACGGAGCGGCTACCCATTATTAGCCGAGCCGCTATCCCAGTTACGATGCACCGCTGATGGCGTGACTGTGATCAACCACCATGATCATTTACTTCGAAGTTCGTGGGCTGACGCCTTCATACCCGATGTTGTTATCCGTTTAGGCGGTCCGCCTACCTGCAAGCCTCTGCGGATTTGGTTAGAGAAACATCAACCACCGTTAATTATGTTTGACCCATCGGCTAGTTGGGCCGAGCCAAGTTTTACAGTCACCGAAGTAGTCAACGCCGGTGCTCAGGCACTCACAGAGCTGGCAGAAGCTATCGAATTCTCTGCACCTGAAACTACTTGGACTGACAATTGGAAAGCTGCTGACCAACAAGCCCAAAAAGCAATCAACGATCTGCTTGACAGCGAACATCTACTGCAACCAGCTGTTGCTCGGGAGTTAGGCCGACGCCTCCCAAAGGAACACGTTCTCTATTTATCTAATTCAATGCCTGTACGCGATGCAGATAGCTTTCTGGAGGCTCGTTCGGAGCCGCTCTGGGTTATGGGCAATAGAGGGGCTAGCGGCATAGACGGTGTCATCTCCAGTGCTGCCGGTGTTGCAGCGTCGGGCTATTCCACGACACTGTTAATTGGAGACCTTGCGTTTCAGCATGACATCAGCGGCCTATTGGCAACCCTGGAAGACGATCTTTCTCTGACAATCATCGTTCTCGATGACCAAGGCGGAGGAATTTTTAGCTACCTACCTATCTCAGAAGTGGCAGATCCAGCTCTATTCAAAGAGTTCTTTACAACAACGCAACAGCTACCCATTCGCAAGGTTGTTGAGGCAGTTGGTATCGCTTACTTCGAGATCACTGAAATAAGCGATCTCGGTCACATACTTGAGAAGCCAGACCGTTTACGAGTGGTCAGGATTCCTGTAGACCCAGACCTCGATGTTGATCAGCATCGGCGCATCGCACAGGCAGTCAGTAATTCACTATCAGAGCTATGAAATTTAACTGCGACGAAGTCAGCTTAGAAGTTGAAATAATGGGCACTGACGAGCCTGTGTTGATCATTCATGGATTCACCGGTTGTGGGGCAGCAATGGAGCCACTCACCGAACGTTTGGTCGGCCGTCGAATAGTTCCAGATCTCATCGGTCATGGCCGAAGTGAAGCCCCCGTATCTTTGGATCTTTATTCCCTTGAAAGCATCTCATCACAATTGTTGTCGCTATTGCAGCAGCTCGATGCTTCACCGGTATCAATAGTTGGCTATTCACTGGGCGGTCGGGTCGCACTGACTTTCGCTCTGACCCATCCAGAAATGGTTAAGTCATTAGCTCTCATTGGCGCGAGCCCCGGCATAAGTAATCAAGAAGAACGAGAGCGACGTTTGAAACATGACTGCCAACTCGGAGACTCCATTTCTAGGGTTGGTATACGAAGTTTCATCAATAGCTGGGTTGCCATGCCTATGTGGGAAAGCCTCCGCGAAAGCCTGACCCCACAGCAGTGGCAAGATTCAATCAAGCAACGAGTTGCAAACCACCCGCTTGGTTTAGCCAATAGTCTCAGAGCTAGCGGCAGTGGCGCGATGCCTCCATTGCATAACAATCTTGAGCATTTAGCCACGCCTACCTTGCTTCTCGTTGGCGAAAAAGATTCAAAGTTTTTGAACATTGCCAAAGAAATGGCGCCGAAAATAGCTCAGGCAAATATCAAAGTAATTAAAAACTCCGGCCATGCAGCTCATCTGGAGCAGCCCGCCGCAACAGCCGAAGCAATTTTGGAGCACTTCTCGTGTTCGTAACTCTTACCAACAGAACTTTGGAGCTTCGTAGCCCAATAACAACAGCACACGGTCAAATTACTCATCGACAGATTGTGGAAATCACCGTCCAACAAGATGAATTTTTCGGACACGGTGAAGCTGCGCCTCTTCCTGGCTTCGGCTTAGAAACATTTGAAGAAACACAAGCCGCTCTGACTGAATGGTCAAAAAATTCTCATTTGCTACCTTCTCAGCCCGCCGCACTAAGTGGCGCGACGACAGCTCTTGATTACCTTGAACAGTCAAAATCAAGGATCACTCCACCCAGTGGATCTATTGCGGTTCAGGCTTTAATCAGTGCTATCGACATTTCTTCGTTAGAAAGGCAAATTACTGAGGCACTAGACAACGGTTACCGCGCCTTGAAATTAAAGGTGGCAGCAACTGATGCTGCAACCGACGTCAAAAGGATTGAGATCGCAACCACCCTCATTGCTCCCGAAATACTGTTGCGGTTAGACGCCAACGGAGGGTGGACACCGCAAGAAGCGCTGCACGTACTAACAAAGGTAAGTCCCGGTCGTGTGGCACTCATCGAAGAACCAACTTCAGATCCGAAAGATTGGCGACAGATACATCAAGAAACGGGAATCAAAATCGGAGCTGACGAACAACTAACAAACCAAGCACAGATTGATCGTCTTATAGACCTAGACGCGGCCCAAACCTTTGTCCTAAAACCGTCGGTGCTAGGTGGGCCACCACCTACTCGCCGGATTGCATCCCAAGCAGCCCAGAACGGTATCGACATAATCATCTCATCATTTCTAGATGGCCCAATAGCGTTAAGAACCGCTAGAGATCTGGCCTTAGAATTAGCCCCTCACCAAGTTCACGGCCTTGGTACCGCTCCACTCTTTGTAGAGAATTTGCCTAACGATGTTCAACCCATCAACGGCTATCTACACCGTCTCTAACCAAGCCTCAATCGAAACTTAAAGCAAATGACGTTGAATCTTCCCCAAAGCTGTTTTCGGAAGTTCTTCAACCAATTCCAGCGATCGCGGAGCACAATACGCGGGCAGAAAACTCTTGACCGCATCTCGAAGCTCTTCCAACGCCAGTTCATCAGCATCAGGAACTATTACAGCAACCACAGACTCGCCCCATTCAGGGTCAGGTCGTCCAACTACAGCGCATTCCCGGACCCCCGGTGCATTATTCAAAATTCGCTCAACCATCACCGGCCATACATTTTCTCCACCTGTGATGATCATGTCGCCCATCCGCCCATGTACGGTCAGAACACCGTCAGCACCTAACTCCCCTGCATCGCCAGTTGGGTACCAGCCATCTCCAGTAATCGGATTATCTCCATTCCTGTAGCACCTAAAAAGCATCGGACAACGAATCTGAATTTCATTATCAACAACGCGCAATTCGACATTCTCAAGCGGCCGCCCGTTGTAGACAACTCCACTCCCGGTTTCAGTCATTCCATAGGTCGCTACGACATTGTCGGGTCGATCAGCAGGGACAGAGGAGCCGCCAACAAGAACCTTTCGAAACAATCCTGCTTCTACACGTCTCATCGCGGTGGGGACTAACGAAATTAGAGTCACTCCTTGCCGCGCCGCGGTCATCGTTTGGTCAGCATCAAAGCCGTTATGAACCTCCAGCGGCACGCCTGAATGAAGCGCTCGAACTATTACCGAGAACCCACCTACGTGACTCAAAGGCAAACAAGCAAGCCACTTATCGACAGCAGGATCAGCTTCCAGAAAAGCGTTGGTCGCTTCGGCGTTAGCAATTAACGCCTGATGTTCAAGAACAACGCCTTTGGGTCGCCCGGTGCTGCCACTAGTTGCAACTACCAACGCATCACCTGATTCGACTGGCCGTCCAGCCAACGACGAGGTTCCTGAAGAATCAATTACAACCGAGGCTCCCATCTGTTCAATCAATTCTGCCTGAGCATTCTTAGGCAGTCGTTGATCTATTGGCAGCACAGCGTCGCCTTCGCCCCAGATACGTTCGACAGCTTCGACGAACTGCAGCCCTCCGGGCATACACAGAGCAACCAGACGATTCACCATAATGACATTACCGGGATCTAGAAAGCACGAATCAACAAACTGATAGTGCACGCGGTAATGATTGTGCTCACTGCTAGATCGAACCGTGCAGCATTTATTTTACGACCGATCTTTATCCCAAACGGAAGCGCAATGGCGACAACTAGAGCCGCCAAAATAGATCCAATAACGCGTTGCTCCGACCATTGATTAGTCGCCGTTAACGTGACGAGTTGAGTAATGCCCGTCAAAAGAAAAATCGCTGTGTTAGAAACCACGAATCGCTCACGCGAAACACCTAAGCCTTGGAACCAAGCCGCGACAAGCGGGCCAGAGATACCCGTGGCGCCTTGAGCAATTCCGCACGTCAAGGCGACGGGCATCTTGCCCCATTTCTGGATGTTCGGCGACCATCTGGCCTCAGTAGCAGAAAATTTCCAGGCCAAAAAAGTCGTCAAGACCAGGGCAAGTAAAAGGAACAAGAGCCGATCATTGATTCTTGGTAATAGCCAGGCGCCTGCAATAGCGCCAATAGACCCAAGCGCAGCGAACAAAATAAGACCTTCGGCGAGACGAAGCTCTCGACGGTGTTCTCTTACCAACATCGCGTTGCTTACAGCGGTCGGGGCAGCCATGATTATGACCGCGTCTTGTGCACCCACAAAGAACGCAATTACGGGCACTGCCGTCAGTGGCAATCCCAGACCCGTCGTACCCTTAACAAGCGAACCAAGAATTACCGCTACGGCAACAATCAATAATTCGTAGACGTTCACGAGTTAGCTATCTCAACAGCAACTTGCCCAGCAATAGTCGCGTTGTGTTCCGCTAACACAAGGTTGGCTTCAACACTTTTTCCCTCTGTTGCTCTCTCTACAGCTGCAAGAACGTGGGGCGTGACTGCCGGGCCAGCTAAGGCACGACTTTGTACCTCCGCCAAGCTCTTTTCAATTGCATCATCAATCCGAGAAGAATCCAGTTCAGCTTCTAGCGGGATAGGCACGACAAGAAGCGTGCCCCCTTGTCCAAGTTCTCTTCGAGCAAGGTGAAGCTGCGCAGCTTCTTTCGCGTCATTAACTCGATGCGGAATCTGCAAACCAGACTCGCGGGTATAAAAAGCTGGAAAGTCGTTAGTTCGCCAACCAACGACAGGAACAGATTGGGTCTCTAAATATTCGAGAGTACGAGGCAAATCTAGGAAGGCTTTGGCTCCGGCACTCACCACAGTGACTGGGTGTTGGGCAAGGGCATCGAGGTCTGCCGAGATATCGCCCGTGATCTGACTTTCGCGGTGCACTCCACCAATTCCTCCAGTCGCGAAAACTTCTATCCCGACTTGGTGAGCGATCAAAACACTCGCAGAGACAGTCGTTGCCCCAGAGGCAATATTCTGGGAACTAGCGATACCCAAATCTCGAGAAGCAACTTTGGTTGAGGCATCGAGAACGCGTTCGTGGAGTTCTTCTGGCACACCTGCCCAAATCACGCCATCTAGCACCGCTGTTAGCGCGGGGATCGCTCCCGATCGGCGGACAGCCGACAAACACATCTCAAGGGCTTCAGCATTAGCAGGAGACGGCAATCCTAAGGTTGAAAAAATCGTCGATTCCAAAGCCACAACTGCTTGTTGTGTCCTGATTGCGCTTTTTACCTCGTCGCCTACAACAATCACTTAAGCCTCCTTGATAAGTACAGCATGTCAGTGATGCGGCATCTGGTCGCGACTGCTTCTACTCTGTGATCGTGTTTAGCGTTGTAGAGCATCCTGTAGTCACCGCTTGGACCGACCGTTTACGGTCCATTGAAACTGGCAACGAAGAGTTTCGCCGATTGTTGCAGCAGATTGGCCAACTCATGGTTCCCTACGCGACCGAAGATTTGCCAACTGAAAAAATAGTGATCGATACACCCCTAGCAAAAACTGGAGGTCACCAACTTCAAGGCGGAACGCCTGCAGTTATTTCGGTGCTTCGTGCCGGTAATGGCTTGCTTGACGGGGTCTTAACAATTCTTTCAGACGCTGACGTTGGGTTCATCGGCTTGGTTCGAGACCACGAAACTTTGGAGGCGGTTGAATACCTTGTGAAACTGCCTTCTTTGGCGGGCCGCCACGTTCTAGTTGTGGATCCAATGTTGGCTACCGGGCACAGCGCAGTAGCAGCTCTTGACCGAGTGAAGGACCAAGGGCCGACAAGCATCACCTTCATGTGTGTAGTGGCCGCTCCTGAAGGGGTACAACATCTCCAGATGCACCATCCAAACGTGCGAGTAGTTGCCGCGGCCCTTGACGAGGGCTTGAATAATTCCGGATATATTTTGCCTGGGCTAGGTGACGCCGGCGACCGTCTTTATGGAACTGATGCATGAAACGTCCAACACCTCCAATCGAATGGGCTGAGGACCACATCAGGATTATCGATCAGACTCTGTTGCCCACCGAAGTAAAAGTCATTGAGATAAGAAGTGCCGACCAAGCAGTCGATGCCATTCAACGATTAGCTATCCGAGGCGCTCCGGCTCTTGGGGCATTCGGTTCACTAGCGTTAGTCGTGGCTCTGGATGAGATAGAGCCAGAGTCTCTGCCGCAAGCCGTGGCCAGGCTTCAGGAATGTCGAACGTTAATTGGCGATGCACGACCAACCGCAGTCAATCTTCGGTGGGCAGTTGACAGAGTGATTGATGAAGCGACAAAAAACGTCAGCGATTTAGTTTCGCTAAGAAGTGCTCTAATTCGCGAAGCGCAAGCGGTAGCAGCCGAAGACGAGGCGGCATGCAACGAGATCGGTCGACTCGGACATGAGTTATTACGCGACGCTACGGTTATTGGCACCCATTGCAACGCAGGCCGGTTAGCGACAGCCGGAACCGGGACAGCTTTAGCTCCTATGTACGCCAAAGCGCGGGCAGGTGAGCCTCTCCACGTTCTAGCTTCCGAAACTCGACCCCTGTTGCAAGGTGCTCGACTAACCGCGTGGGAGCTTGATGACGCTGGTATTGACGTAACCGTCGTTCCCGATGGCGCAATGTCTTCAACTGTCCTATCCGGCCAGATTGATGCCTACATCGTCGGTGCAGATCGCATCGCAGCTAATGGAGACGCCGCAAACAAGATCGGTACAGTGGGACACGCCTTAGCAGCTCGAGAAGCTGGAATTCCTTTTTATGTTGCGGCTCCCACCTCAACTATTGACTTTGAATTAGCAAGCGGCGAGCAGATAGAGATAGAACAACGAGATGCTGATGAAGTTCATGAAATTCAAGGCAGCAGACTCACTCCAAAAGGGGTCGGTGCTCTAAACCCGGCCTTTGATGTGACACCAAACCACCTAATTACGGCAATCATCACTGAGGCCGGAGTGTTACGCGCACCTTTTAAAGATTCAATAGCTGAGGCGCTCGGGCAAGTCGGAGGTATCTAATGAAAAATTTGTGGAACTCTGAAGACGCTGCCAAGTTTCCAGGAGCATTAGGTGAATGTGTATACGGATCAAGACTCCTTGGAGCTGAGTCATCTTTAGTGCTTCACGGAGGCGGAAACACTTCGGTAAAAGCCACTGAAACTGACATACATGGCGATCCAGTCGATGTGTTATACGTCAAGGGCAGCGGTTGGGATCTCGCAACTATTGAGCCGCAGGGGTTCGCTCCGCTTCGTCTGGAGGCGGTTCGACGGTTAGCAGAATTACCGTCACTTAGTGATATCGAAATGGTTAACCAATTAAGGCTTAATCTTCTCGATGCCTCTGCTCCCAATCCGTCAGTGGAAGCGATACTGCACGCGTCTCTGCCCTTCATTGCTGTCCAACACACTCACGCCGACGCCGCCCTAGCTTTGACCAATACCAAAGATGGAGAACGACGAGTCCGAGAACTGTGGGGACAATCTGCGGTCATCGTCCCATATGTGATGCCAGGATTCGACTTGGCAAAAGCATGCGCTCTGGAATTCGATAGACAGGCAAATAGTGACACGGTCACGATGGTTTTGATGAACCATGGTGTTTTCACCTTCGGTGAAACGACCGAGCAGGCTTATAACAAAATGATTGAGGTCATCACTGAAGCAGAGGACTATCTGATCAGAGAAGCAGGCCTAGATATCAAGAGTTCAGCTATAGCGGCGAAGCCCGTGTCTGCTCACGGTTCCGCTTTAGATCAAGCAACTCTTCGAGATCAAATGTCTCATGCTGCGGGTCGTTCTATGTTGCTAGTCCGCACCCCCAACGAACGAGCGAATCTTTTTTCGGAGCGCTCAGACCTTGAGGACGTAGCCCGCCGCGGCCCTGCAACCCCCGATCACATAATCAGAACAAAACAATTTCCACTTATCGGCCGCGACGTCGAAGGATTTGTCTCGAACTACCACAGTTACTTCGAGCGGAATCAGAGCAGGTTCCCCGGCGTCCAAGAATTGGATCCCGCCCCTCGGGTAGTTCTTGATCCCGACCTAGGTCTGTTGACCGCTGGCACCAGAATTGGCGACTGCGAAATAGCGTCAGATATTTATCTCCACACCATTGATGTTATTGAAGCAGCTGAGGGACTCGGCGGCTTCGTAGCACTTCCCGAAACTGACTTGTTCGAGGTCGAATACTGGGAATTAGAACAGGCAAAGTTAGCGAAATCGGGTGGATCACCTCCTCTATCCGGTGAAGTGGCATTGGTGACGGGTTCAGCTTCTGGAATTGGTCGTGCGTGTGCCGAGTCATTAATCAGTCAGGGTGCAGCAGTCATTGGCATAGATCTGAACACATCAGCGGACCCTGTCGGCCCTTCACTATTAGAACTAACAGCTGATGTGACCGATCGGGAATCTTTGGCTGCAGCAGTTCAAGCTGGGGTTGAGCGTTTCGGCGGAATCGACATAGTGGTTGCCGCTGCGGGCATCTTCGGGTCTTCCCACGAAATAGCTGACATTGTGCAGTCCGATTGGGAAACAACTCTGTCGGTAAATCTGAATGGGGTTAGCAATTTGCTACATGTAGCTCACCCATTCCTTGCCTTGTCACCCAAGGGCGGACGAGTTCTCCTCGTTGGTTCCAAGAACGTTCCTGCCCCTGGAAAAGGAGCGGCCGCCTATAGCGCCTCTAAAGCAGCGGTTACACAATTAGGGCGGGTAGCTGCACTTGAATGGGCTCAGGACGACATAGTCGTCAACATGATTCACCCAGATGGTGTCTTTGACACCGGATTGTGGTCACAAGAACTTGTTGAACAACGAGCAGCGAATTACGGAATCACCGCCGACGAATACAAACGTAGAAATCTTCTTGGCAAAGAAATAACTAGCACTGACATCGGCGAATTAGTCGCAGCAATGTGCGGTGATTTATTTCGTCAAATAACAGGCGCTCAAATCCCTATCGATGGTGGAAGTGACCGCGTAATCTAAGGCGCAGCTCTCCTAATCAGTGATGCCTGCCATCAATAGACCTATCTTCTCGCGGTTCGCGTCTTGCGCATCTACAACATCCATGATCTTGCCGTCATACAAAACTGCGATCCGGTCTGAAAGTCCTAATATTTCGTCAAGTTCCGCTGAAACGAGCAACACAGCCGCACCTTTGTCTCGTTGCTCCAGAATGCGACGGTGGATGAACTCGATAGCCCCGATGTCGATACCTCGAGTTGGTTGAGCAGCAATCAACAGTTTGATGTCATCACTAAATTCTCTGCCCACTATGAGTTTCTGTTTGTTGCCACCACTAAGACTTGACGCTGGAACTGAAATGCTCGGAGTTCGTACATCAAATTCATCTACAACATCTTGAGCATGAAGTCTTATGACGTCTCTGCGAAGAATCCCTCGAATCGAGAAGGGTTTACGGTGGTATCGGTTAAGAATCGTATTTTCGGCAAGCGAATAGATCGCTACCACCCCATGTTTTTCCCGGTCTTCTGGGATGTGCGCAACCCCTTTCTTTGTTATCTGTCTTGGGGACTCACCTGTGAGTTCTTCGCCTTCAATTTTCATTACCCCGACCGACGGAACGCGAAGGCCTGTGATTGCTTCGACTAACTCCCGTTGTCCATTTCCTTCTACTCCAGCAACACCCAGGATTTCACCAGCTCGCACTTCGAAACTGAGGCCGTCCAATGCAATCTGGCCGCGATCGTCTTTAACTTCTAACTCCTCAACCTCGAGCACTGGTTCGCCTGGCCGTGATACTGACTTTTCGACTTGGAGCATCACATTGCGGCCGACCATCATCTCGGCCAAACCACTTTCATCAGTGTCGGAAGGCCTTGTTTCACCAACGACTTGACCATTGCGCAAAACAACTATGTCGTCAGCAATGGCAAGAACCTCACGCAGTTTGTGAGTGATGAAAACGATGCCCAAGCCAGTTTCGGTTAACTCTCTTAAAACCCCGAGAAGGTGATCCGCTTCTTGGGGAGTGAGTACCCCTGTTGGCTCATCCAAAATTAGAACGTCAGCATCGCGATATAACGCTTTGAGAATTTCGACGCGTTGTTGCATGCCAACGGGGAGATCTTCAACAAGAGCATCAGGGTCAATCTCTAGTCCGTATCGCTCTGAAAGCTCTACAACTCTCCTGCGCGCTTCAGCCAGATCGACCAACCCGTGTCTTGTTGGTTCAGCTCCCAAAACGATATTTTCGACTACCCGCATAGGCGGCACCAATTGGAAATGCTGGTGCACCATTCCTATTCCTCGGGAGATAGCTTCATCTGGACCGCGAAGATCAACTACTTCATCTTTGATGATTACATGACCATCGTCAGGCCGATACATACCGAACAAAATGTTGACGAGCGTACTTTTGCCTGCTCCATTTTCGCCAAGAAGAGCCAGAATTCGCCCTGGCCGGAGACTTATGGAGATGTCGTCGTTCGCCAAAACACCCGGAAATTCTTTTCTAACCTTGTACGCACCGAGAAGAGTTTCTGCCATGCTCAACCTTTTTCGTAACTCTGTCCGAGCGCAGCTGGGTCACGCATAGATCCAAAGAGACCGCTAAGAGCTACAACAACGATCGTCACAACGAATGGAAGCATCCCGACAAACTGTGGAGGGATGTCGAACGTGTTATTCAGTTGAAATTGATTTTGAAGAGCAGTGGTGAACCCGAAAAAGAGCGCCGCCGCGTAAGCACCAAAAGGTGTGCGTCTCCCAAAGATCATTACTGCTAGGGCTAGGAAGCCACGACCTCCTGACATCGCTCGACTAAATGTGCCGACCGCTTCGAGCGCAAGGTATGAGCCTCCGAAGCCAGCAAGTCCCCCGGCGATAGTGACGTTGAAGTATCGCAATTTCAGTACATCGATGCCTACGGTGTCCGCTGCGCCTGGATGTTCACCTATTGCTCGGGTTCGCATTCCCCATACTGACCGGAACAACGCGATGTGCACTACGACTAGAAGTGCCATCGTCAGATAAGTAAGGGGCGGACGACTAAAGAACACTGTTCCGACAAGTGGTAGATCCGCCAGAGGCCCAAGATCAATATTGGTGTACTTCCCGATTCCTAATGACCGACTACGGTCATAAAAAAATGACGTTAAGCCCAACGCGGAAATATTCAAAACAGTGCCGGCAATGATTTGGTCAACCTTCAGGCCTACCGCCATAGCTGCGAGCAACCAGCCCATTATGAGACCCATGCCAACGCCGGCGAGAGTCCCCATGAACAAAGAGCCAGTCATTGAAGTAATCGTGAAGGCGGCAAAAGCTGACAACAAGAATTGGCCTTCAATGCCGATGTTTACGACTCCTGAACGCTCACCGATCATTCCGCACATGGCGCCGAGAGCTAGAAGAGTCGCTGCGCGGACCGTCCCGGCTAGAACCGCTGTGGTTTGGAGATCATCCGCAGAATAAAAAATCCATATAAGGATAAGGATCGCCGTAAGGCCCGCGTAAAGCAGTTGCTTCTGCCGGGGTCTCATGATTTACCCCAACCGGCACCGAGTTGAACCTGTTCTGAGTTGTCATGTCGCATCCGTAACAACCATCTGATGATGATGGGAGCTGCGACGAAGAAAAGGATCAGAGCTTGAATGACATCAATAAGTTCAGGCGCAACGTCAGACTTATATTGCATACGAGCCGCGCCTGCCTCCATTAGCCCAACTAATAGCGCTGCGGGTACTACGCCAAGGGGGTTAGCGCGAGCTAAAAGGGCAATCGTGATCCCCTCAAATCCAAGCCCGACATTGACACCCGCTTCAAATCGGCCGTCAACGCCCAAACTCTCAACGGCTCCACCTAATCCCGCAAGCATTCCCGAGACCGCCATAGTCGAACTCATTATCCAGCCGACCTTCATTCCCGAATATTGAGCAGCATGTCGATTGTGACCGACGCTCCGAACTTCGAATCCATATGAAGTTCGCTCGAGTACTAGCCAACAGGCGACCGAAACACTCACTGCCAAAAGAAAACCAACAGGAACGGCTCCAAAGGTCGGAATGGTCGCTGAATTCTCTATCAACGGCGTCCGAGCAACAATGTTGCTTCCGCTGTTATCTTTCCACGGATTTGCGGCAAGCCAATCCGTTAGGTTCCCCGCCACAAAGTTCAGCATGATCGTAACTATGACTTCGTGGGCACCGGTCGTCGCTTTAAGCGTTCCAGCAATCCCGCCCCATAGGGCTCCAGCAACAGCACCGACGATCAACGCTGCAGGCAAATGAATGAGAACCGGCAAACCATCAATTCCAAATCCAACGCCTGCTGCGAACACCGCTCCTACTAGCAGTTGCCCTTGTCCACCAATATTGAACATGCCCGCTTTGAAGGCAAACGCGACAGCTAAACCTCCGAAGATTAAGGGCGTTGCTTTTTGCAGTGTGCGAAGCACAGCATCAGAGTCGCCCAGACCACCGACTAGCAGGGCCTTGTATGCCTCAGCAGGCGATCCGCCTTGGGACACAATTAGCAGTGCCCCAATCAGGACACCAAAGACCACTGCCATAAACGGAATGGCGACTATTCGAAAAACTGAACGACTCATAACGCGACTCGGGGGCACTACCCATGTCGGATAGTGCCCCCTTGAAAGTCAATTCGCTATTCAGGCATCGGGTTTATGGAACCGTCAGCAAGGCCTGCTCGTACTTCTTCGATTGTTGCTCGCATGTCATCAGTGACCATGCCCTCAAAATCGTGATACGGAGCTATATCAACGTCGCCCAAGAAGTTGCCGCCTACAAGAGTTCCGGCTTTAGCCGCAACCAACAGATCGGAAACGCCTTTGACGATGTCTTTCATTGCACTGGTTACCAAGCAGGGATGTGCTTCTGGGACAGTTCCCCATTGATCCCAGTCAACACCTACACACAGAGCGCCTTCTTCAGTTGCCACTTCGATAAGAGCTCCGTTGCCGGTCGCTCCACCTGCGCCGAAAATAATATCGGCTCCTTGATCAAGCGCCTGTCGGGCGGTTGTCGCACCCCACTCTGGGTCTCCGAAAGCAACGTCTAACCCGCCAGGGTGGTAGGTAGAAATTGTTTGAACATCAGGATTTGTGTACTTAGCTCCATTTTCCCAACCTTCTTTGAAAAAGACGACCGGTGGAACAAGGTCGGTGCCAAGCACCGCGCCGACGATATTGCTCTTCGTCAGCATTCCGGCAAGAGCACCAGCAAGGAACCCGGACTTCGCCTCTTCAAAGACCAGCCCAGCCAAGTTTGGAATCGCTTCGCCTTGGAACTGGTCAACACCAATAAAGAGCACGTCGGGGTTGGCTTTCGCCGCTTCTATAGTCGCTTCACCTAAACCGAAACCAACCGTAATGATGACGTGAGCACCGTCATCCAAGAACAGCTGAATGTTGTTGGCATAGTCCTTGGACTCTTCGGTTTCGATGTAGTCAGTGGTCGCACCATCAATTTGAGCTGCTCCCGAGAGTGCACCTTCCCAAGCGGATTGGTTAAAGGCTTTATCGTCAACCTTCCCGGTGTCCGTTACTAGACCAATCTTAAACTCTTCCGCTGGCTCTTCTTCTTCAGCACTGCTGCTGCTAGCAGATTCGCTGCTACTGCTACTTGAGGAGTCGCTATCGCTACCACATGCAGCTGTTAAGAGTCCAAAGACCATTAACAGAGCAAGGAAACGCCGCCACATCGAAGTCATATTCACATCCTTAAATTGTTGAGGGTTCGTCCCCTCCCGAGACGAGATCCGTCCCTGACCCTAGTTCTCTTTTTTTATTTTCTAAAGACCAAAAACGGTTTCCTAATGGATTGCATGTTGTCGAATCCAAGAATGCATAGCAATGCCTGACGCAACTCCAGCATTAATAGATCTTGTAGAACCAAACTGGGAAATTGAGAGCACTAATTCAGCCATTTCGCGTACTGGCCCAGATAGGCCAGGACCTTCTTGCCCGAATACCAGGACGCAATCACGCGGCAAGGGGGTTGTCTCAATTGGCTGAGCACCCGGGAGGTTGTCTATACCGACCACAGTGAGTTCTGACGCGGTCATAGCGGTAACAAACCCTTCAACGGTGGGGTGATGCTCTAGATGCTGGTAACGGTCAGTAACCATCGCCCCTCGTCTATTCCATTTTCTCTCTCCAACGATGTGAACAGTTGAAGCCAAAAATGCGTTGGCGTTTCGAACAACTGTCCCAATATTTAGATCATGCTGCCAATTCTCGATCGCGACATGAAACGGGTGGCGGCGCAGGTCAAGATCGGCCACGATCGCCTCGCGGCTCCAGTAGCGGTATTTGTCCAATACATTGCGTCGATCCCCATCACGTAACAACTCGGGATCGTATTGATCCCCTTCGGGCCATGGTTGCTGGTGCGGGCCAACCCCAACTTCTTCGTTGAGATAATCAGTCATTGCCCAAAGCCTGAACGGTATTTATTCCTGGACCAGTTCAATTAAGGTCCCAAAACTGCCTTTGGGGTGCATAAAGGCCACGGTCGTACCTCGAGATCCGGGGCGGGGACTCTGATCGATTGGGGTCGCGCCAGCAGCGATCATCGCATCGAGCGCGACCTGGCAGTCATCCACTCGGTATCCAATGTGATGGAGTCCTTCACCTCTCTTCTCGAGGTGCTTCGCTATCGGAGAGTCCGGGCGGGTAGCTGTGGTTAGTTGGATATAACTGTCGGCAACCTTTACGAGAGCTTCTTCAACACCATCACTTTCCACTATTTCTCGGTGGTGGACCTGAGCACCGAAAGCTTCTTCGTAGTAGGCAATCGCTGCTTCCAAATCATGGACTGCAATCGCTACATGGTCGATTTCTGTAAGGATCATCGTCAGCTCCCCGATTGTTGCTCAAGAGATTGAGCATGTCTTTGGAACAAAGTTATTTTGTCTTCTCCAACAGCTTCGCGCTTCTCAGGGTTAGTGATTCCCATTCCTGGCTCTGGAGCCAGGCACAGCACCCCCAACTTTCCTTCGTGCTGGTTGTGATGAACCTGAAGTGCAGCTTCTCCTGTTTCAGCTAACGAAAAAGTCTTCGAAAGGATCGGCTGAATTCGTCCTTGATCTAGGAGACGATTCATTTCCCATGCCTCGGAATAATTGGCAAAGTGACTAGAAACTATTTGCTTGAGTCGCATCCACAGGTGACGGTTGTCATATTCGATCATGTAACCCGTAGTAGCTGCACAAGTAACTATCTTCCCGCCGCGTTTGGTGACAAATACTGAGGCTCCCATTGTTGAACGGCCAGGGTGTTCAAACACGATGTCTGGGTCGTCTCCGATAAATCCGCGAACTTTCTTGCCAAGACGACGCCACTCCCCTTCATCTTGAGTGTGGTCGTCTGCCCAAAATTGATATCCCTCTTCACTTCGGTCAATTACATGCTCCACCCCCAAGTCATGCAGTAAATCAACCTTGTCTGAGGAACTAACCACACCAACCGGAGTCCCTCCTCCGTTGAGAACTAGTTGACAGGCATAGCCACCCAACCCGCCTGAAGCGCCCCAGATCAATACGTTGTCACCTTGTTTCATTCGTGCCGCGTTATCTCCGACCAACATGCGGTAGGAGGTGGACGCGCATAAAGCGTTCACCGCAGATTCTTCCCATGTCAGGTGTGCTGGCTTCGGCATAAGTTGATTGGCTTTGACGACTGACAAGTCAGCTAACCCACCAAAGTTGCTCTCAAACCCCCATATTCGCTGGTTGGAGGCGAGCATTGAATCTTCATGCGCAGCCGGATCTTGATCATCTACGTAGTTACAGTGAACTGCGACACGATCGCCGGGTTTCCAATTTCGCACCGCTGAACCAACTCTCAAGACCACACCGGAGGCATCAGAACCAATCACGTGGTGATCGAGCGCATGGCGAGCTCCCCAGGTGCTTTCGCGGCCAAGACGATCAAGGAACCCAAAGGTAGGGAGCGGCTCAAAAATTGAGGTCCAGACGGTATTGAAGTTAATGGAGCTAGCCATCACGGCTAGGAACACCTCATCGGGTGCCAACTCAGGGGTTGCTACTTCATCAATGTGAATTGACTCCCTTGGGTCTTTTTCGGAAGATTCTCGACCCTCGAACATGTTCTGTTCGTCGCGGGTGACGTACGCTGCTCGGTAACTCTCTGGAATTTCGAGCGCGGCTATTTCATCGCTAGATGCATCAGCTTGAATTGCCTCGAGGATGTGCTGCATAGGTGACAAGTCACTCTCCAATAATGAAGGGGATGGCTGATCGAAGCCTGGGACGTTTGACTGACTCAAGCACCGACTGTGAACGAAATCTACACTTAGAAAACTAGAAACCTAAAACTCTGGAGAAGAGGTAACAATGCCCGGCTCAGTAATCGTTTCAGGAGCACGCACACCAATTGGTCGTTTTAATGGGGGGTTAGCCAACTTCACTGGCGCGGAATTGGGAACCCATGCGATTTCGGCGGCCTTGGAACGAGCAGGAATAACGGGCGACCAGGTCGATCACGTAGTTATGGGGCAGGTTCTTCAGGCTGGCCAAGGTCAGATAACCGCTCGACAGGCTGCGGTCGGTGCGGGAATACCGATGGATGTTCCGGCAATCACAATTAACAAGGTCTGTCTTTCTGGATTGAACGCCATCTATCTAGCAGACCAGATGATTTCTTCAGGTGACGCAGATGTGGTTATAGCGGGCGGTATGGAATCGATGACCAACGCCCCTTACCTGCTTGCAGATGGTCGTAACGGTCTGCAAATGGGTCACGGTGAAGTGCGCGACGCAATGATTCACGACGGTCTGTGGTGTGCATTCGATGATGGCCACATGGGCGACGGCACAGAAAGAGATGCTTCGGAAGCCACCATAAGTCGAACCGCTATGGATGAATTTTCTGCTCAATCACATGAAAGGGCCGCTGCTGCTCAAAAAGACGGGCTCTTTGAGGCAGAAATTTCTCCGGTTTCGGTACCCCAGAGAGGTGGCGACCCCTTGGTAGTCGATACCGACGAGGGCATACGTCCAGGAACAACAGCAGAAAGTCTCGCTAGATTGCGGGCTGCTTTCGCGACTGATGGTGCCGTAACCGCAGGCAACGCTTCTCAAATCTCCGATGGCGGTTGTGCGTTGGTGATGATGTCATCGAACAAGGCGGAAGAACTTGGTATGCAAGTTTCTGCTCGAGTTGTGAGCTACGGAATGGTCTCGGGACCCGGCACGTCGCTTCTTACTCAGCCATCGAGAGCCATTCGCCAAGCGCTATCTAAAACCAGCTTAGATATATCCGATCTATCTCTTTTTGAGTTGAATGAGGCATTCGCTGCGGTTGGTCTAGCCGCTACCGAAGATCTGGGAGTGAATGACGACATAGTGAACGTCAACGGGGGCGCTGTCGCCCTCGGTCATCCAATCGGTATGTCAGGAAGCCGCCTTGCTCTCACCCTTATGTCAGAGTTGCAAAGACGCGGCGGCGGATACGGTGCTGCAGCTCTTTGTGGGGGCGGAGGCCAGGGAGACGCTTTGTTGATTGAGGTTCCTTAACCCGGACTTCATGGAGAAGTGTTGTCACACTCCCGAAATGTTTGTAACGTAATTGCAAAGAGTCCAGCTCTTATGGATGTCGGGGTTGGAAGCTATGAGATTCGATAAATACGTGCCCGCGACACGTTAAATCGAATAGCTCTCAGCTCCGACATCCGCCCTCCCACCGGGCAACCAGCTCTTAGGTTTGCAATTCTCTTCTGCCATCCAAGGCTCGACCCAAGGTCAATTCATCAGCGTATTCCAGGTCACCGCCAACAGGTAAACCACTAGCGATCCTGGTTACTTTGATACCGAGTGGCTGCAACTGGCGCGCTAGATACATAGCAGTCGCCTCACCCTCAATATTCGGGTTCGTACACAAAATCAGTTCATTGACATCTTCATCGTTGATGCGCGCCAAAAGTTCCCGAATACGGAGTTGTTCGGGGCCGATCCCCTCCATCGGATTCAACGCACCTTGCAAGACGTGATAGCGGCCACGAAATCCTGCCCGTTCAAGAGCTACAACATCTTTGGGTTCTTCAACGACACACAGAGAACCCGTCTGGCGTTGAGGGTCTCCGCAGGTGGAGCAAAGTTGATCTTGTGAAATGTTCCAGCATTTTTCACAAAAACCGATTTTGTCCTTAACTTCCACAATCGCTGTTGCTAACTGCTCAGCATCGCCTTTTGGCAACTTAAGCAAATAGAAAGTGATCCGTTGAGCCGACTTCGGACCAATCCCGGGCAAACGACCAAGTTGATCGATCAAGTCTTGTACTGGGCCGTCATACATGCCTCTCTAACCTCCATCTTCAACCGGAGAAAATGTGTCGACCCGTGACATCGCAGCTGCTTGCGCATTACCGCATCGTCGCAATCCGTCACGAAAAGCTGCTGCCACTAAATCCTCAAGCATCGCTATGTCATCTCTTTGCACTGCATCGGGATCAATGTGTACCTCAAGGACCGTTCCATCGGCTTGCATTGAAACTTTTACAGCACCGCCACCAGCGGATCCTTCAACCACCGTCGACGATATTTCTTTCCTCTGATCTAAAAGCTGTTGTTGTATCTGCTGTGCTTGCTCAAGGAGCGCGTCATTGGAAGAAATATCACCCATCACTTATCACCTTCAGCTATTGCCTTCATCGCCAGACGCAGTAGCTCCGGGGAATGCTTCTAAGACTCGGTCAACACTTGACGTTTCAGCACCAGCGCCCACTTCAAAATCAGCGGGGTCCACTACTTCTTCTTCTATTACAGGTTTAGGTTCGGCGTTCGTCTGCACTTTTTCTTCCTGCGCAGCAGTCAACTCCACCTGGACCTGGACACCAAGAACCTCTTGAAGTGCTACTTCAATGTCACCTTTCATCTGTTCACAACGTTCTCTATGAGTTTCATTGGGCAACTCGAACCGCACCTGACTGCCAGAGACATCCACGATCGTTGCCGCTTGAAATCGAGCCCGCGCTCTAGCAGTTAAAGAAGCAAGTGCTTGTTGTTGCCATATCTCTGCTACTTGAGAGATCGACAAGTCCACTGAAACTTTATCTGGCTCCTGAGTTTCGGCTAGCACATGAACCTGTGAGCCAGCCGCTACAGCCTCTTGACTAGGAGGCGGCGGAGGAACCACTGACTCTACAGAGTCGACCCCAGTGGCTTCTGGTTCATCAGTGATTTGCGTCGACGCCAGCGCAGCTCGAGCTTGGGCAGCTGGCCCACCGCTAGGTGACTGCGTTTGCCTCGCAGACTTAGTAGATCTTTGAGGTTGCTGAGGGTCCGATGCCCCGGCAAAAAGTCGAACTAAAGCCAGATCCAAAACAAGACGCGGATCCGGTGCCTGCCGCATATCGACAAGAGCCTGGCCTAAGAGTTCTAGAGCTCGGACGTTGACCGCCCGAGTCATTTCGCCAGCCTTTTCAGCAAGTTCTGGTAACTCTTCAGCCGTCGCTTCACCTGAGTTAACTCCAGCACCCGCAAGAAAAATATCTCTGAGCTTTCGTGTTGTTCTGTACGCCAAATCTTTGGGGTCAACACCCGCAGCAACTGTTTCGGCAACAGCGGCCATGGACTCAGCTAGGTCTTGAGCAACGATCGCGTTCACCAGGGCATCTGCTGAACCTCGGTGTTCAGGGATTCCACCAGCTGTAACAACCTGATCTAGCGCTGAGAGCGTGTCCCGAACAGAACCAGATCCCCGTTCAACTACGTAATCAATAACAGTTGAATCGATCTCTAATTCAGCGCGTTTGGCAATTTGCTCTACGTGGAGACTAAGCAGTTCTGGGGCAACCAGCGCCAGTTCAACGTGTTGAGTCCTGCTGCGAATTGTCGGCAAAACTTTTTGAGGATCTGTAGTCGCGAGAACAAAAATCACATGATCTGGCGGTTCTTCCAAAGTCTTCAAAAGAGCATTAGACGCCGCAGCCGTAAGCATGTGGACTTCGTCGAGCAAATAGACCTTGCGGTTACCCGGACTACCTAATGCAGCGTTAGCCGTGATTTCACGAATATTCGCGACATTGTTGTTAGACGCCGCATCTAATTCGACCAGATCCATCGAAGTACCCGATTCAAAGTTTGCGCAGCTGTCGCAACTCCCACACGGCTCGCCATCTCCAGATGGTTCAACACAGTTCAACGCTTTCGCAAGTATGCGTGCTGTAGATGTCTTGCCCGTTCCGCGAGGACCACTCAACAAGTACGCGTGCCCGACTCTTTCTTCAATAACCGCGTTACGAAGCGCTGCTACTAAATGATCTTGCCCAATTACTTCTGAAAAAGTTTGAGGGCGAAAGCGTCGGTACAAAGACTGATAAACCATTAATCGCTGATGCTACTTGTGTGCCGCTGCCCTTAGGGGCAAGTAGCCTAAGAGCGCATCATCGTTCCACGTGGCGGCCGGGTCCTGTGCAACAGTGGCCCGTGAATCGAGTCAGGGCCGGAAGGCAGCAGCTCTCAGCGAATTCCGCTGTGTGCCGCAGATCACCTGGTCGCCTCGTGGGACGATGATCGAGGAGAGTTGCCAGAGCGGACGAATGGGCTCGCTTGGAAAGCGTGTGAGGTCTAACCGGCCTCCGTGGGTTCGAATCCCACACTCTCCGCCATGAATGACGACGAACTTATGCGTCTCGCCCTGCTCGAAGCAGAAAAAGCTGTCCAGCATGAAGATGTACCCGTGGGTGCATTAGTCATAGTGAACGATGTGGTGATCGCTTCTCGCCACAACGAACGCCAACTGACTGGCGACCCGACTGCACACGCCGAAATTCTGGCCCTGCGAGATGCTGCTTCTCATTCGGGAACCTGGTATCTCGACGACGCGACGCTTGTAACGACCTTAGAACCGTGTCCAATGTGTGCCGGGGCCGCCCTCAACGCACGCGTTTCTCACGTCATTTTTGGTGCTCATGATCCAAAAGCTGGCGCTACTGAAACGTTGTACAACTTATTGGATGACCCTCGATTGAATCATCAGGCAAAGGTGACGAGTGGCATCTTGGCTGCGGAGTGCGGTGAAATTCTCACCCAGTTTTTTGCAGACCGACGATGAGGGCTCAGATAACAAAGTCATTGTGGCAATCGAAATGGCGGAAGGTGTGGGATTCGAACCCACGGTGACCCGGAGGCCACAACGGCTTTCGAGGCCGCCCCATTCGTCCGCTCTGGCAACCTTCCATTTCCGAGCCTACCTTTCGCTGACGCCACCCCATCAACAGTCATATGCGGGCGCTATCAGTGGCCGGCTTGCTCTTCCGACCTAGCGTCATCTAGCAATGCCACCATCTCAGATTTTGTTTAACTGTTTTCGTTAACTACCTGAGCAAACTTTTGCGCGATTATTACTAAAGCCTGCCTCGTAATTTAAGGATGAACCACGGTGACGGAAACACATACATGGTCTGTCGGGGATCTCTGCGAAGCTATTAGGGATACGTTCACAGCGGTATTTCCCGATGAGATTTGGCTGGAAGGCGAAATTAGCGGCCTGAAGTTCCATTCTTCGGGTCACGCGTATTTCGATCTGATCGAACCAGACCACAATGGCAACCAGGTTGACAAAATGTCAGTTGCTTTGTGGAAAGGAAGACGAAACGGTGTGGAATCCGTGTTAAGTCGCGCCGATGCCGGTCCTTTAACCGAAGGGATAAAGGTCCGTATAAGGGGTGAATTATCCTTTTATGCACCTCAAGGCCGCGTCCAATTGCTGATGACAGCAATTGATCCTCACCACACGCTGGGCCAGCTATCGGTTGATAGAGAACGGGTCTTGCAGTCGCTTTCTAAAGATGGTCTTTTGGAAACCAATGGTTCTCTTCAGCTCTCGCCTGTCCCTCTCCACATCGGGTTGGTCACCTCAGACGGGAGCGCCGCGTACAACGACTTTGTAAACGAGATCTCTTTGAGTTCTTACCCATTCAAGATTTCACTCGTACATTCCTCCGTTCAAGGCGTCGATGCAGAGGCCAGCCTGATCTCGGCTATACAAACATTGGCAAACACAGATGCAGATGTGATTGCAGTAGTTAGAGGCGGCGGGGCTCGAACTGACCTGCTCGCATTCGACCTAGAAAGTGTTGCTAGGGCAGTAGCCCAAGCAGGAACTCCAGTCTTCTCTGGCATAGGACACGAAATCGACCGATCAGTAGTAGACGAAGTAGCTCACACAGCGTTCAAGACACCAACTGCTTGCGCCGCGGCATTAGTTCAAACTGTGGCCGCATTTGATCAGAACCTCAGTGATTCTGCTCAGAGAATTGCCAATCTCGCAAACAGCTGCCACGACCGAGCTACAGCACTGATCTCTTCTTCGGCTCGCGCCATTAACGACCGGGCACGTCGAACACTTGACGTGAAAAACGGACAGCTAAACGCTGCTAGCGGCCGGCTGCGCGATCTTTCTCGGATGGCAATCGACCGCAATGTCGAAAGATGCAATCGAACCTCCGACTTACTTCAGGCCCTTAATCCAAACCGTGTATTGGCACGAGGATTTTCGATTACCCGAGACGAGGAAGGAAAAGTAATTCGTGGGGTGATTCCCTCTGGCGTCACGATAGTTACCGAAACAGCTGCTTCTCTAATCACAAGCACAGTCAACAATTCATCATTACGAGGTTCTAAGGAGAACAAATGACCGATCCAGATCTCAGCTTTCAGACAGCTACACAGGAGTTAGACGAAATTCTCAAAAAGCTCGACGGTGATGATGTAAATATTGACTCTTTGACCATTGATCTTGAACGCGCATCAGAATTAATCGAATGGTGCAGGCAACGCCTTGAAGCCACCCGGCATGAGGTCGAGAGGATCGTTACTGACCTCGATAAGAATTGAAACTCACCAAAAAGTGCGAGCCGAGGGAGTCGGTGGGTACTCCCTCGGCTCACGGAACGCTCTCAGATCGGTGGGAGATCCGGAGCGAATTTCGCGCTGCACCAATTAAGGTGCACGCCAGTTTCATTTTCATTCGAACATCCGCAGATTCGCCGGAAGTTCAAGTCCCAAATTCTTCAGTTCAGGATGATAGCCAAGAGCTAGCGTTAATCGGACCATATCGGAAGCATTTTTGAGGTTAATTTGAAACAGGATCAGCCGTACGGGAGTTGGGCGTCACAACTGACATCTGAAAAGCTTGCAAACGGAGCAAAGCGTCTATCTGAGCCGCGCGTTTTTAATGATGAAGTGCTGTGGTTAGAAGGCCGGCCGGAGGAGTCGGGACGTACCGTAATAGTCAAGTTTGATGGTGTAACTGCCGTCACGCTTGGGCCAGATGAGCTAAACGTCCGCACGTTAGTTCACGAATACGGCGGAGGTTCTTGGCTTCCAACTGACGACGGCATTTGGCTTTCAAGTTTCAACGACCAGCGGCTTTGGCTACTCAACGATGACCTCCGTCCAATAACCCCAGAGTCATCGATTTCTAAAGGGCTTCGGTATGCAAATGGGGTCGTGGTGCCGGATAGCGATGACACCGTCTGGGTTGTTGAACGACACCGTGAAAGTCATGTTCATCCTGAAAATTTTTTGGCGTCAGTCAACACTGCCGGCGAGATAATCGAAGTGGCGTCAGGAGCGGATTTTTATTCTTCACCAACCGTTTCTGCCGATGGAAAAATGTTGGCGTATCTGTCCTGGGATCATCCGTCGATGCCATGGGATCATGTGCGACTACATGTTGCGCAACGACGAAATGGAGGATGGGCCGAGCATCGGGTGGTACTCGACGGTCCAGCGTTGCAACAACCCCAATTTTCGCCTGATGGTCAACTTCATGTCATTAGTGACGCGACAGGGTGGTGGAATATTCACGAGGTGGACCTGAAAAACAATTCGTCTTATCCGCTTGTGCAGGCGGCAGTCGAATTCGGGGTTCCCGGATGGGTTTTCGGTCAAAGAACCTACACATGGGCAAATGATGCAATCTGGTGTAGTTGGGTTGATCAGGGAGTCGGCCATCTAGGGCAAATCAAGAACTCAGTCTTAACCGAGACCGATTGTGGTTTCACGGAATTCAACGGCTTAGACACGTTGACCGACGGCCGAGCAATATCGGTTGCAGCTAGTTGGGAAACAACTGCCGCAGTTCGAGCAATAGATCCCACCGGCGTAAGCCAGCAGCTGAGTGCCTCACATTCTCTACCTCTAGCTCGGGAAGAAATTTCAATTCCCGAAGCCGTTGAGATCACAGGGACCTCAGGCCGCACTACTCACGCCTTTCATTTCGCTCCGACAAATACGACTTATGAGTGTTCTTCGGAGTTGCCGCCTCTGATAGTCCTCAGCCACGGTGGCCCTACCGGGGCGGCAAGGTCGTCGTTTGATCCGGCTATTCAGTATTGGACCAACCGCGGTATTGCTGTGGTGGACGTCAACTACCGAGGAAGCACAGGTTTTGGCACAAGTTATAGAAATATGCTGCGGGGGCAATGGGGGGTCGCCGACACTGAGGACTGCATTTCCGCAGCCCAACATCTCGCTGATAAAGAATTGGTGGATCCCAAACGACTGACAATAAAGGGAGGATCCGCTGGAGGGTTCACCACGCTATGCGCGTTGACAATGAGCACTCTTTTTGCAGCAGGTATCTCACGGTACGGGGTGGCGGATCTCGCGACTTTGGCGCGGGATACACACAAGTTTGAAGCTCGTTATCTCGATTCGTTAGTTGGTGAATGGCCCACCGAGCAGCACATTTATGAAGAACGCTCTCCGATTCATCACACGCATCGATTGTCGACACCCATGATTGTTTTGCAAGGTTCTGAAGATCCAGTTGTCCCCCCATCTCAGGCTGAACAACTCGTAGAAGCTCTGATAGGTGCCAAGATTCCGCACTCATACGTTTTATTTGAGGGCGAAAGCCATGGTTTTCGCAAAGCGGAAACAATCTCCCGTGCTTTAGATTCGGAGCTTTCCTTTTTGGGACAGGTTCTGGGATTCGAGCCGTCTGATTTAATCGAGCCGGTGCAGATTGTCTGACATCAGTCCGCTGCAGGCGATGGGGCTACATCTGTGGCGGGATCGTCTAAAACTTCTGAGGTGGGCGGTGACTCAGGGTCATGTTGTTCGCATCTTCCCTCAATGACATCAACAATACGGTCGTACCGGTCACCACTTGAAATAGGAGTCGCTCCTCCGCGGTAATCCAAAACGTGGGGATAGAAGCGATAACCCTCCACGTAGGAGCCATCAAAGGTTATTTCTAAAACACCGGTGTCACCCGTTATGCCGTAACGCGGGTGCCAAGCGAAATTTCCGAGTGAGTACGCAATGACCGTACGATCGAAAGTCTCTATAGGTTGTAGGACGTGAGGGTGGTGTCCAAGGATCAGACTTGCCCCTGCTTCGATTAGCTCAGCAGCCAAATCTCGTTGCTCTTCACTAGGACAGGTTTCGCGCTCAATTCCCCAGTGCACGCTGACAACAACTACGTCATTACTCGCTGCTGCTGCTCGCACCGCAGCTAAGACCCGTGGGATAGCCCACTTTGCATCCGCAACCCCTGGGCGCTCGGCTGTTGCAGCAAAGCCCCCTGGAACAACCGCTGTCGCGGAAACAAAAGCTACGCGGACACCATTGTCCAATGTCATGATCCGGGGTGCGTAGGCCTCAGCGTTGTTGGAGCCGGCCCCGGGTCGCAAAATTCCAACCTCGTCGAGAACTGAAATAGTGTCTGAGAGACCCACTGAGCCGTAGTCAAGTATGTGATTGTTGGCTATCGAAACCACGTCTATGCCCGCCCCAGCAAGGGTTAATGCAGCTGATCCAGGGGCTCGAAAAACGAACTCTTTGTTATAGGGTTCTCCACGTTCTGTGATCGCCATTTCTAGGTTCACAATTGCCACTTCCGCTGAAGCGAGGTCAGGTTGGACCTTCGCAAACGGGTCAACACCTTCCGGTTCCGTGAGGTCGAGGAGGACATCACCTCCCGCAAGCAAAGTCCATGGTCGTGTTTCGATGGTTGTGGTTGTAGCGCT
>CAJWBN010000019.1 GCA_913020735.1 uncultured Acidimicrobiaceae bacterium | reverse complement strand
CAATCACGCTGAACGGCTGCTGGGCCGGTCGGTGGAAGGCGCTGTGCAGACCAGCCACAACCCCCAGCATCCATTGAAGCGCGAAGCAACTTAGCCAGCTCCTCGTGTTCAGCGTCAGTTGGCATTCGCCCGGCTTTAGCGTCGTCTACCCCTAAGACCTCTAGAAGCATGGGACCCACAGGCACGTAAGGCAAAACATTCATTGCCTTAGGCGTTCGATCCAAGCTGTCTAGGTATTCCGGGAAGGTAACCCAATCCCAAGGCATGCCTTGGGCCATTGATTCGTAGGGGATTGCTTCTACCCGCACCATTGATTTCATGGCGTATTCACGCATGTCAGGTGAGACTGGTGCGAAGCCAAAGCCACAGTTACCAATAGCTACTGAAGTAATTCCATGCCACCCTGACAAGGTGCAGTATGGATCCCAGAATACCTGCGCATCGTAATGAGTATGAAGGTCCACGAAGCCTGGCGCGACATGTAGATCAGTGGCGTCAATTACCCGGTCTGCTTCACGATGGTTTACCCGGCCTATTTCGACGACCCGCCCATCAGAAATTGCTAAATCACCCCGGACGCGGGGGGCGCCGCTTCCGTCAAAAACAAAACCGTCTTTAATAACTATGTCGAAACTCATATAAAAACCATCTCCGGCAGATTCGTTCGCGCAACAGCGTAGATCTATGCGTCAACTAGATGCCGAAAAAGTGGTTTTCTAAAAGGGATCCCGCTCGATGTCTAGGACAAAGCGACCTAATTGATGAGTCACACGATCTTGGTGAACGTTGATGTGTAAGGGCATAGCGCGAAAATCTCGATACCTGCGTTCGAAGTTGCCTCCTTCTCGCAGTCCATTTCCTCCCTGAGTCCGTTCTAGGAGTTGCATCGCTTCTGCTAATTGTTCCACGCTCATCGAAATGATTGACATCTGTCGAAGGTAGTCAGCTTCACTGGGAACGGTTTGGCTTTCAATTCTCTGATCTATCTCATCACAAGCTTTTTCTATAGCGGCGCGTGCGGAAGACAAAAGAGCAGTTGCCCGCCCAATATTGATTTGAGCAGCTGGTTTTTCTATCATTTTTCCACCCATGATGACGCGACGTTCCAGCGTGGCAGCAGCTACTTCCTGGATAGAGCGACGGACTAACCCAGCGGCCATCCAGCCAAGCCAAAGATCTGAGATACCAACCCAATCTTCTCGATATCGGTGGTGAATAACTGGCACGGTGCGAAGCGACTCAGCTCGATTTGCCCCATACCAAGGAACGCAACGACTCAGAGGTACTCGAACTTCGCTGTAGTGCAGGTCGTCAGTCGCTGAAGCTCGGAGTCCAGATCCATCCCACGTCGGATCAATCTTTAGACCCTCGCTCGAGGTGCTCACTATCGAAAATCGCAAATCCATGGGACGAACAAGTTCACCGTCATCATCGAGAACTGCGAACACGACACCACAGTGGTCTGCATATCTACCGCCGGTGCCGAAAGTGGCTTTGCCATTGAGTATGGCCTCATCACCTTCAATTCTGGCGTGCACTCCGCTACCAGCACCGGCCGGGAAACACACCCACTCTCCACTTTCAACTATCTCTTGGAGGAAGCGGTGGTGTTCGGGTCCCAGAGTTCCGACAAACAAGTGAAAAACTGCCAGGTGGTTCCAAAGTACCCACGCTGTTGAAGGGCATCTAGCTGCAATCGCTTCGAATTCACGGCCCATTTCAAGAATTGATGATTCAACTCCACCTAATTCAGTGGTCGCGGCCATTCGCATTACATCGCTGCCCCGCAAACTCTCTGTGACTTCGCTTGCGATAGTTCTAGTTCGGTCCGCGTTGCTAGCTTGAGCTTCGAGGGCGGCTAGCACCGGTTCGACCAAAAGTTTTGCTTCATCAGTCGGGAGAAATTGGGCGACAGCGTCCTCAGTCATTCAATGAACATTAGCTGAGCGCGGTACTTTGTATCCATGGAAGAGGTTGATAAAGGGGCATCTGAGAGAATCACTGTTCGTCGCATGCCTGAGAGAGCTCGGTATGAACGGAGCGGCATCGACGCAATCTTGGATGAAGGGCTGCTCGCACATGTAGGCATGGTTACCCCTCACGGTCCAGTAGTAATTCCGATGTTGTATGCGCGAGATGGAGGAGTGCTTTACCTTCACGGATCGGCAGCGAGTCGTTTACTCCGAGAAGGGCGGGGAGTGCAGCTGTGCGTCACAGTCAGCATTATCGATGGCCTAGTTGTAGCGAGGTCGTTAGCGCATCACTCGATGAATTACCGCTCTGTGGTTGTGATGGGTGAAGCGTCGCCCATTGAAGATTTTGATGAGAAGAGTCGTGCGCTAGATATTTTAAGTGAGCATGTCATTCCCGGAAGAGTTGAAGCTACGCGTCCTCATCAAGAGAAAGAGGTAAAAGGGACCCTTGTGCTGTCTATGTCGATAGACGAGGCATCCGCGAAGGTTCGAACTGGCCCGCCGATCGATGAAGAAGAGGATTACCTGCTCGACACATGGGCTGGCGTTATACCGCTTGGGATTGATGTAGGAGAACCCATCGCAGATCCGCGTCTTGTCTCAGGTACCCCTGTTCCAGAGCACATAACAGAATGGCAGCGCTAGTCGTTATTCGGGAAGATGGGGGAGAACTTCCTCACCGAAACGTCGAACTGTTTCCTCCAACTCATTGTCTGATATGCCCCCTAAATCAAACATGAATAGTTGCCGGTTGTGCCCAAGTAATTCGTGCAGTTCCCCCATGCGATCGATGCATTCTTGGGCACTTCCTGCCACAGCGGGACCGGCTAGAAACGATTCAAGATCGAAAGGCATTTGAACTTTGCCGCCTGTGTTGTCGCTGATGAGTCGATCGACGAAGTTCCAGTAATGTCCATAACGGGGAACGAAACGGTCTCGCATATCCGAATGATCTAATCCGACGAACGCGTGGCAACATGATCCGATAACAATCTCGTCGAGATTTCGTCCGGCTTGCACCCAAGCTTCTTTGTACTGCTCAACGATTGGAACGAACATTTTTGGGTGTCCAAAAACTGAAGGAAGCATAAGACGACACCCGAGTTTGGCGGCAAGTAAAGCGGACTCTGTTGATCCAGCACCTATCCACATTGGGATGTCAGCAGTTGGCCGGGGACGGATGGTGATGTTCTCTAGTGGGTCTCGAAATTTGCCCGACCAGTTCACATTCTCTTCGTTGAGAAGAATTTGCAAGAGTTCAAGTTTCTCTTCGAAGATCTCTCGAGCATTCCTTACATCCAATCCGAATGCTGGGTAACTACGGCTAAAAAAGTTGCCTCTCCCGGTAACGATTTCAACTCGGTCTGGGAAAAGATTTTCTAGGGTTGAATAGTCCTCCGCGGCGCGGACTGGGTCAAGCGTCGGTACCAACGTGACAGCGGTTGACAGTATTAGGTCTGGGACGCGTTCTCCTATTGCGGAAAGCACGACAGGTGGAGAGCTCAGCATGTAGTCGTTGAAATGATGTTCACCTATGTGGATAGCGTCGAAGCCGGCTTCCGAGGCCCAAACTGAATAGCGGATTAGCTGTCTATGGCGCTCTGCCTCGGTCAACAATTCGCCGGTTTCAGGGTGCGTGAGATTGTCTCCCAGGCTGAATACTGCTGATTCCACGTTCTGTTCCTAGCGTTGATCTGCCGTTTTAGCTAAATCAGCCATGAGACGTATTGCTTCTTCCTGGCCGGTGTTGATGTTGAGTCCAGTCAATCCACTGTCGGCCCACTGTAAAAATCTCTGTTTTATTCGTTCAGGAGAACCGTAGAGACCGGCTTCGTCGACGTATTCATCTGGAATCGCTTCTGCTGCTTCTGCCTTTTTGCCCGCAAGGTATAGCTCTTGTACACGGGTTGCGACATCGGGGTAACCCCTTTGCACCATGTGTTGATTGTGGAAGTTGACATCTTTGTGCCCCATTCCCCCTGTGTACAAAGCAATGTTGTCCTTCGCTTTGCGGAATATGGGTTCGAGATCATCGGTTATTTGAACCGGACATTGACCAATTATCTCAAAGTCTTCCCAACCTTTTTGAACGCCGCGTCGTCGTGCTCGCTCAAAACCTTCTTCGATCCATGGACGAAAATGCTGCATTCTCCCAGGCACAAAATGCATTGGGAGCCAACCATCGCACAACTCCGCAGTTAATTTCACTGTTGCTTCTGAACCACTTCCCAACCAGATAGGAAGATCCGGGTTTGTATGAAGTATGGAAGTTAGAGGTTTCCCCAGACCAATGGTTCCTTCGCCAACAAAGGGAAGCTGATATTCGCGCCCATCATGCACAACCGGTTCATCTCGAGCAAATATCTTTTTCATAATTTGGATGTAATCGCGTAGCCGCCAATAAGGCTTGCCCCAAGGTTGCCCGTACCACCCTTCAACTATCTGAGGGCCGGACACGCCGAGACCGACGATCATTCGATTTCCACCTGCGAGAGCGTCAATAGTTTGGGCTTGCATTGCGGCCATTGCAGGAGCTCGCCCAGCTAGTTGAATAATGCCGGTCCCGAGCTTTATGCGTTCGGTGTGAGCCGCAATGTAGGCGAGCGGAGTCATAGCGTCCGAACCGTAGGCTTCGGCAGTCCAAACTGAGTGAAAACCAAGCTCTTCGGCTAGTTGAATTTGCTTTATCGGAAGCTCGAGTTTGCCACCTGAATATCCGAGCATTAATGCAAGTTTCATTTGTACGGTCCCGTCTTTTCTGCTGACGATGGTCTATCAAATTGCAACACTAGGGTTCTCAGTCACCCATCAATCGTTTACGACTTCTGAACCCGGTGGGTGCTTACTGCCCGAATTAGTTGATCGATCTATCTTTCCCTTCCCAGTAAGGGGCTCGTAGCTCACGTTTTAAGACCTTGCCTGGGCCGGATTTAGGGAGTTCTGTTGACCGAAATTCAACCGAACGCGGAAGTTTGTATCCACCTAAGGATTCTCTGCAGAATTCAATTAAGTCTTCTGATGTCAAACTTTCGTCTCGAGGTACGACTACTGCATGCACTTGCTCTCCCCATTGGTCATTGGGAACACCGAATACGGTCGCTTCCAAGACTTTGGGGTGTTGATAAATGACTTCTTCGACCTCGGAACAATAAACGTTCTCCCCGCCCGAAATAATCATGTCTTTAGCGCGATCGACTAAATATAAATAGCCCTCGTCATCCAAGTAACCGATATCACCGGTGCGATACCAACCGTTTTGGAGCACAGCAGCTGTTTGGTCGGGTTTGTTCCAATAGCCCTGCATCACATTAGGGCCTTGAACCATTACCTCTCCCGGTTCCCCTGGCTCGGCATCAATCATCAACGAAACACCAAGAGAAGGATGGCCCACGGATTTTCCGCGACTTGATCCAATAAGTTCCTCTTCGTGTCGAAGACCAGTTACCAAAGGAGCAGTCTCTGTTGCTCCATAAAGGTGGAGGAGCTCCGCGTTAGGAAACTCCTCGTGTGCTCGTCGTAAGACTTGAGTAGCTATCGGTGAAGCTCCATGACAAATAAGGGCAAAGCTTGAGGTGTCTCTGGGATTAACTGATTGGGCTTCAACAAGAGCAGCAACCATGGTTGGAACTGCCAGAGTGGCGGAACAACGATGTTTCTCAACCAGGTCTAGACACAAGTTTGGCTCGAAAGCAGGCACCACTACTTGAGGAACTCCTAGCGCCAAGCACTGAAGAACAGAGTTCGACCCTGCCGCATGAAACATAGGAGCGACCAGCAGATAGGTATCAGTGTCGCTTAAAGGCATCGTTAGTTGGCTATGCATAGTGTTAGCGATGAGGTTTCTATGGCTAAGCATTACGCCCTTGCTTTGGCCTGTGGTCCCCCCTGTATAGAAGAGGCCCGCTAGATCGCCTTCTTTAACGTCAGCGAAGGCTGCAGGCGTGGATTGGGAAAGAAGAGTTTCATATTCAGCGAGACTTATGACTCTCTCGACTGACTTACCCAGGCCTCCCGGATCTTGATCGGTGATAAGCAGCTTGGCGCCAGCGTCCTCCAAGGCGTATGCCAATTCTGGTTCAGCCCATCGGCTGTTTAGCGGCACAATTGCACGACCTGCTGCGGGGACGCCGCAATATAACTCGGCATAAATATCTGAGTTTGCAGCTAACAAACCGACACGGTCGCCGGGCTTGACACCTAGATCTTCAAGAAGTGGACCGACCGCTCGGCATCTTGCTACGAACTCTTCAAAGGTTGTAGTTCGATCTTCGCAAATAAAGGCAGTCTTCTTGGCGTGCATTGACTCAGCGCGTTTTAAGGGATCAGAAATGGTTCGCATAACAGCTCTCCGAAATCATTTTCACCGCTCTATTCTCGTTCTTTCAGCTCGCGAGAACAATTCTTATGTTGAGCGGATCTCCGACTCAACGCATCCCGCTGACCAAATACCAAGATTAAGTAGCCTAATGACAGTGATTTGACTGGCTGGGAGCAACGTCGATAGCAGGATTTCGATCAAAAAAACCGTCCGGTACCAACATAAAACCGGCGTACTCTGTTGGCATCACCGGGTAATCCTCGACACGAACGTCGTGCGTCAGGCCGAACGTGTGCCACACAGTTAGATCCGTGTCAGCCACAGAACGGTTGTTAGCAGTGAACTTTGGCAAACCCTCCCCGGCATTTCGCTGGGTTGGGTAATCACCGGCTGCATAACGCTCGGACTGTGTTGTAGGTGTTACCCACAAATTGTGCTTTGCAAACATTGCTCTTTGGGCGTGTGGAGAGTCTTCAGCGGCAAACATTGTTGCCGTTGACGAAGGCAGTAGACGGTAAGCAGTTGGACGTCCTAGCCGGTTCGTTTTTTCTGAGTTTTCGATTCTCCAGTAGCGGCTGCTCGCGGAATTAGTATTTCGCATTGCGGAATGTTCGTTCTCTAAAAGTTTTTCCCGTGCCGCAAAAGCAGTGTTATGAGGATTGGCTGGACCTGCCGGAAGTGCTTCGGTATTCACTTCGACAATGTTGTTTTGGTTGCCATCAATAGCCATGTCGAGTCGTACGCAGAACAGATGTTGATGGATAGGTCCCGCTACGTTGGGTGCAACGAGACGAGCAAACGTTAGATCATCGCCTTCGGCATGAGCTCGAGTAGTAAGGATGCCGGTCAATTTGATTTCTAGCTTGATTGACCCGTCTAAGTGGAAGTACCAAAAGAATCCGTACTCATAGTTACCGACTGTTGAAATGCTGCTCACCACCAGGCGTCGCGACCTTCGAACCTCAACCTCACCAGTGTTCATATCGGTATGTTTCCACCCGATTCCGAAATCCTCTTCGTGAATACAAATGGCATTGCCGGTAGTAACCACACTCCCGTCATCGAGCATTTGAACGGCATCAAGATAGAAGATTTCTCCTAAACAATCGCAGCCAAGCGTCAGTGAGTTAGCTGTCATTCCGAGCCCATACTCACCTGAATCCAGGGCATGTTTAAAGGTCTGGCTCGGTCGAGTGTCACCGTAAGGAACCACCATCTCAGCTAAGGAAGCCCTGTCGATAACTGGACGCTCAATTCCGTCTTGGGTGTAGGTAACGCGATGAAGAACTAAGCCCTCGGTATCGTCGACGACCATCCGGAAACGCCACCTTTGCCAGGTGATCTCATTGTCATCGACGCTAAAGCTCGCACCTTCGGGTTGAGTTATCTCGACAGGTTTAAGGTCCTCCCGTATAGGTCCGTAGTCACTTACGACCGAATCGACGTCGTAGTTGCCCCGTTCAGTGGGAAGAGGCCAAGTGCCGAAATCTTCTATATGTAACACAGACAAGCTGTCTACATCGACATGAACCATAAGGCCATCGATAGGGAATGCATATCCGTTATCGCTGGGATTGGGACGGTAAAACGCAATGCAACGCTGGACTCTGCGTCCATCCTCAAATTCGAAGCCGTAGTCGCCGGTCGGCCATGGGTCTATCTGCACCTTGGAGGGGTCATCAATACCACGGTCCTTCAGAGCTTTCTGAAAGTCAGAGTCATTCCTGCAGGCATCCATCACTTTGAATAGCTCTACAAACCCAACACGAGGAACCACGTTTGGAACAGCTTCCCACCGGTCTACTTCGCCCCGTGTGATGGAAACCCGAGCTTCATAGACCTCACCCTCATGCCTTACGACCAGATCTAAACGTCTGTCAACACTGTCGCCCGGCTGCCAAGAAGCGACTTCCTGCTTAGTTGGTTCGTAAATGCAACAACCGTGGAATGTGGAACTGTCATTAATACGGCCGGAACTGCGTAGAACTGAAACGCTTTCGTTCAGTTCATCGGCAGTCATCATGGAGAGTGGGTGCATGAACAAACACTAGGCCAAGTCACGGAAGCCGCGTAATAACGTGCCGCCCAATGAGAATCCACCTAAAGTAGCCAAGCGCAACCTGGAGGAAACGCATGCTTGAAAAAGGCACTTCCGCACCTGACTTTACTTTGCCTGACCAGGACGGAAATTTGATATCGCTCAATGGTTATCAGGGTCAATGGGTGCTGCTTTGGTGGTATCCCAAAGCAGCAACCCCTGGTTGAACTCTCGAAGGCCAGGGACTCCGTGACCGAGTCTCAGAATTCGAATCAGCTAATGCCGTTATTTTGGGAGCGTCTTTCGACACCGTTGAAGAACAAAAAGCGTTCGCTGAAAAAGAGAGCTTTCCTTTCCCTCTACTAGCGGACACAGACCGCAGTGTCGGCACGGTCTATGGGGTTGGTCGAGATGCAGATGACAAATTTGCAGCTTGGCCGCTCAGAGCCAGCTTTTTGATCGACCCTGATGGAATGATCGCGAAAGTCTATGACTTTGCCGACAAACCCGATCTTTCAGAGCACGCACAAAAAGTGTTAGACGATGTCAGCGAATTGAGTTAACTAACCGCGGTCAATCGTGATTTCCCTCGAAGAACAAATTTGTGATCGGTTAGCGAAGCTTTACCCCCACCATGATCCGATAACACTATTTGAATCTTGCACTTCGACTCTTGGTCCCTATCAACCACCAAACAAGAAATCTCGGTGGTCTGAGAAGGACGCGATCTTGATCTGTTATCCGGACCAAGTTGTATCCGAACATGAAAAACCGCTAGCGACTCTTAAGAGTGTGCTCTCTGAGTTCGGCGAAACGTTCTCGTTGGTGCACATACTCCCATTCTTCCCTTCTAGTTCTGATGGTGGCTTCGCGGTGATAGATCATCTCGAAGTGGCCCCAGAACTTGGGAGTTGGGAAGATATCGAGTCGATTGTGACGGACCGCGGGATCATGGCTGATTTGGTGCTTAATCACGTCAGTTCGAAACATCGTTGGATGCAAGAATTCCGTCGAAATTCCGGGCCTGGTTCGAGATGTCTTAAAACTGCGCTACCAGACGAGGATTTGTCGATGGTGGTGCGCCCTCGAACCTCAGAGTTACTAGTCGAATGCGCAACAGATGCAGGCCTCAAATATCTATGGTGCACTTTCGGGCCCGACCAAATAGATGTGGACTGGGCTGAGCCCGAGGTGCTCATAGAAATGCTTAGAGCGGTTGAACGCTTGCTTGATGCCGGAATTCGGTGGATCCGATTAGACGCAGTTGCGTACACGCACAAAGTCGTTGGTACGAAGTGTGTTCACCTCGAAGAAACCCACGAACTTGTTCGGTTACTTAGAGACTTGTTGGAGTGGTGCTGTCCCGACGCGGTTTTGGTCACTGAAACGAATGTCCCGCACGAAGAAAACCTTTCATACCTTCGAGATGGAAAACAAGCCCACGTGGCATACAACTTTACGCTTGCCCCGTTACTCACTTTCTCTTTGTTGCTTGGGACCAGCAGACAGTTAGTGAGGTGGCTAAGAGAAGCAGAGTCTCCTCCTCCTAATGCAACTCTCATTAATTTCCTGGGTAGCCATGACGGTATAGGGCTGAGACCTGTTGAAGACATCTTGGATAAAGCAGATTTTCGCGCCCTTGTCGAGGCCGCGACCCAGGCAGGCGGCACATGGTCTGGGCACGCGAGCGGGGAAGAAACGCAACCCTACGAAATGAACGTTGCACCAGCCTCTCTGTTTGGGATGGATCGATTGCTTACCGGACACACCTTGCTAGCGAGTCTTAGGGGAGTACCGGCCTACTACTTCCCGGCAGTCGAAGGCGAACTCAACAACTTGGATGATGTGGAGAACGAAGGCCACAACCGGGCCATTAACAGACCCAAGCGAACAGTTACGTCACGTAATCAACTACTTGATGGTGTTCGAATAAGCAGTCGTGACGAGCTACTCAGAAGACTGACTCTGAGGGGGAAGATTTCCGCTTTCCACCCCGATGCCCAACAACGCGTACTAGACCTAGAAAGCCCTCTATTGGGATTAGTGCGCGGCGACGAGGAGTCTGCCCCGGTAACGGTTATAGCAAATCTTGGATTTGAAGCCGCCGTCTACTCTTTCGACGAACCCCATTTTGACCTGCTGTCAGAGCGCACGCTTCATGGGGATGTACCTGTGGCCCCGGCAGAGATACTTTGGCTTTCTACAGCCACCATTAAGTCCTGAATACAGTTTGGAAATTCGGTGGATAGCTGGTTCCAAGATGGCAAATTCGTTGGTAGCGACGTTTGTTTCTCCCGAACAAGTGTTTTAAACAACGCAGCAGCTGAATTTTCTGCTTCAGAATTCGTTGGAATGTCGTTGCTGACAGCGTTAGAGCGGTGGGAGAAAACTGCACGGTCTAGCTTCATATCGAAATCAGCTACATCTATGCCATCAAGTCCTGAAGCTAAAACAAGCGTGCTAATTATGTCCCGGGCCATCCGATGCAAACCTGACTCAGGATCATCGAGAGAAAGCATTTGATGTTTGTGGTCGTAACGGTCAGTTAAGTCCGTTTGAGCTATTTGGACCCCCATAGAAAGAACGTTGGCTAGTAGAGACAGATCTACGCCCCAATGTTCAGGCATCTCAATTGAACGTGTTATCGACGTTCGAGCAGCAAACTCTCCTGCTAACGGGTACCTAAAAGACTGAAGGTATCTGATGTTGAGATCACTGGGGTTAGATGAAGCTAAGGAATCCAAAAGGGGCCCTACTAGGAGTCGAGTAACCCGCCCGTTCATACCTTGATGATCGAAGCGAGGATAAAATCCCTTTACAAAATCGAATCCCATTCGGTCATCAACAATGGGATGAGCGAGCCGTGCAACGAAGGCTGATTCGTAGGTAGAAATATCGGCATCGTGAACGACCACGGTATCGATGTCGTTATAAGCGGCTACGGCTCCGAAACAGCGCCATAGATTGCGTCCTTTGCCAGTTCCGGGAGATAGACCAATATTTTGGTCGAAAGATGCCATGCCCTCGCTGTCATTCCAAATCACAGTGGTTTGCTGAGGTAAGGAAGCAAATAATGCTTGCGCTGCTTTAAAAGAATCGGCGTCAGCGCCATCAATGCCAACGATTACTCTGCCCAACCAACCAAGGTCTGATATTTGCTTAACCATCTTTGGTAGTGCGGATCCTTCAAGTTCGCTGATGAGGCAGGGCAGCACCAAAGCCACGCGACTGCCAATCGAACGCGTAGAAACAAACGACTGAGCTTGCGTGTTTGCGCTGTCGGTTAAGCGGTGCAGCGTTGTGATGGGCCCTTGTTGGTGAAAGTCAGCCATGTCACTCCTGTCGTCGCGCCTACGGTAGACGAACAGTGCACAACTTATGAAGGCACCCGAGGTATCGTTCCACATGGCTTCCTCATCATTTCCCTTCCCGACAGAGAACGAGAAATTTGCGATAGAGGGTTTGACCTTCGATGATGTGCTGCTGGTCCCGGCTGCGTCCGAAGTCTTGCCAGACGCAGTCGATACCACTTGTCGCTTTACCAACAACATTAACCTCCGCATTCCGCTTGCCAGCGCGGCAATGGATACGGTCACCGAGGCACGGTTAGCTGTAGCCATGGCCCGCCATGGTGGTATCGGGGTAATTCACAGAAATCTTTCCCTGGAAGAACAAGCCGCTGAGGTGGATAAAGTCAAGCGCTCTGAGTCAGGGATGATTGTTGAGCCGATTACATTACCTCCGGACGCGACCCTGGCCGAAGCCGAAGAACTCATGGCACGCTTCAAAATCAGTGGAGTCCCAATCACTGATGAACGGCATCGGCTGGTCGGGATTCTCACAAATCGGGATTTGCGGTTTGAAACTGATTATGACCGGCTTATTGCAGAAGTCATGACATCAGATGGTTTAGTGACAGCGAAGGCCGGCACAACGCTTGAACAAGCTCAAGTGGTTTTAGGGAAGCATCGGATCGAAAAATTGCCAATAGTCGATGATGACTTTCAGTTAATTGGCTTGATCACTGTCAAAGACATAGAGAAAAAGATCCAGTACCCGAACGCGGCGAAAGACGAACGAGGTCGGCTCCTAGTAGCTGCAGCTGTTGGGGTTGGTTCGGGCGTAGACGACCGAGTCGCGGCTCTAGTTGAACGAGATGTGGATGTGTTGGTCGTTGATACGGCGCATGGACATAGTCAAGATGTCATCGAAATGGTTTCGAAGATCAAGGCGAATTACTCAGTTGAGGTCGTAGCAGGAAATGTAGCGACAGCAGAAGCTACCCGCGCCTTGATCGATGCTGGCGCTGATGGTGTCAAAGTCGGTATTGGCCCGGGTTCGATATGCACAACTCGGGTGGTGGCAGGAGTTGGTGTACCGCAAATTACAGCGGTGTTCGACTGCGCTTCGGCAGCCGCTGAGTCGAACACGCCTATCATTGCTGATGGTGGGATGCAGTTCTCCGGTGACCTAGCTAAAGCAATTGCAGCCGGCGCCGATTGTGCCATGGTTGGTGGTCTTTTGGCAGGGGTTGATGAAAGTCCCGGGGAAGTAGTGCTGTATCAAGGAGAACGATTTAAGGAGTATCGAGGCATGGGTTCCATTGGAGCCATGAAAGGTCGAAGTTTCTCTAAGGATCGGTATTTCCAAGATCAAAGAGACGAAGACTTACTCGTACCTGAAGGCATCGAGGGTCGCGTCGCATACAAAGGTCCAATAGCTAATGTCCTTCATCAATTAACTGGAGGCCTGAGGCAGGCGATGGGGTACTGCGGCACCGGGACAATCGAGGAGATGCGCTCGAAAACGCGATTTGTCAAGATCACAGCATCAGCGTTGCGCGAAAGCCACCCTCACGACATCATGATCACGAAAGAGGCCCCCAACTATCGTCTTCCATCGTGAGCGACGAAGATTGGCCCGGGCCAGCAAAGTTTCGAGTGTTTGGTTGGCTGACAGCTTTATTAATCGTGGCGCTCTGCGTCTATTTGGTCGTGCTCTAGACAGAGGGTCGCAGTTAGAGGGCCCCGATGTTTGTCAGTTTCATCACTGCTTCACCGGCCTCTCGTGACTGGGCAAGATCTACGATGCCGCTGATACGCCATTCGTTAAAACCGTTAGGGTCGCAGATGATCTGCTCAACCTCGTAGGTTTTGTCGTTCTGACTGTTGATAGCGAACCAACGGCTCGATCTAGCATCGGGTCCTGTGAGTACTTCATCAAAGTCATCCCAGTAAGGAGTGGCAAGGTCTTTAACCTGATCAGGATCAGACAAGTCCCCAACCGCTTCCGCGGCGAGCCCGTTGTAGTCAGTTCGAGCAAATAGCTGGATCCATCTGAAGGCGCCATTTCTAATCATCACTTGAAAGGCTCGTGTGTGGCTAGTGACGTCGATCGACTGAGGACGAATCTCCGCGGCTGATGATTGAGGGTTTTGTAGGCGTTCCCATTCATCGATCAGGCTGCTGTCAACTTGACGTATAAGAGCGCCAAGCCATTCCGTCAACTCGTCTAACTCATCGTTCCAGCAACTATCCGGAACTGTTTTCTGCAATCCCTTGTATGTATCAGTTAGGTAGCGAAGGAAGACCCCCTCTGATCCCTTAATTCCGTAGTAGTTGATGTATTCGCGAAATGTCATAGCCCGTTCGTATAAGTCTCGGACAATTGATTTGGGTCGAATATTTTCTTGGCCTATCCAAGGGTGGTGAACAGCCCACGCGTCAAAGGTTGTGTACAAAAATTCTCGTAATGGCTTCGGCCATTCGACCTCATCGAGTCGCTCTATGCGCTCCTCGTATTCCACGCCGTCGCGTTTCAACTCAGCGAACAACTCGTCTCGTGCTTTATCGGCCTGCCGGGCCAAGATCACCTGGGGGTTTTCCATTACAGACTCAACCAGAGTGAGGACATCCAGTGGATAGCTGGAGAGGTCCGGATCTAATAACTCCACTGCATCGAGAATGAACGGAGAGAGTGTCGCGGTGAGATCAAACTCTGCTTGAAGGTCCATGTTCACTCGCACAAGGCGTCCTTCAGAGTCAGGTTTGTCGAGAGTTTCAACGACTCCCGCTGCTATGAGTGACCGGTACATAGCGATGGCTTGTCTGATCTGGTGGCGCTGCTCAGGCCTTGCGAGATGATTTTGGTTGAGTAGTTCCTTAATCCCTCGACACCCGTCACCAGGCCTATCTAATACGTTGAGCAGCATCGAATGGGAGACAGTAAAGCTTGGGGTCAGGGCTTCGGGGTCGCCATTAAGTAATCGATCGAAGGTCTTTTCATCCCAGTGTGCGTAACCCCTCTCTGGAGGTTTTTTGCGTTGAATTTTCTTGCGCTTTTTTGGGTCATCAGCTGCTTTGGCTGATGCCTTCAAATTTTCTACGTGATGTTCAGGTGCTTGGCACCATACAAATCCACGATCGTCGAAACCTTTGCGGCCTGCTCTGCCAGCTATTTGATGGAAATCTCGAACGCTAAGAATTTTTGTTTGATGCCCATCAAATTTACATAATTGACTAAAGAGAACTGTTCGGATCGGGACGTTGACACCCACCCCGAGAGTGTCCGTGCCACAGATGAGCTTCAAGAGCCCTCTTTGAGCTAGGCGTTCGACCAAGAGCCGGTATTTAGGTAAGAGGCCGGCATGGTGAACTCCGATACCTGCCTTAATAAACCTGGCGATGTCCTTACCGAAAGGAGAATCAAAACGAAAGTCGCCGATTTCGTCCTTTATTTGCCGTTTCTCATCAGGTGACAGGACATCCAGACTTGTTAATGCTTGAGCTCTTTCAGAAGCTGCCCTTTGAGTGAAATGAACTATGTAGACAGGAGCTCTATCTAACTGAACTAGGTCGTGAATCGATTCCAACAAAGTGGACTCTCGATATTCCCACTCCAAGGGAACCGGTCGTTCAGAGGCGGTCACTTCAACGGCAGCACGGTTACTTCTGTCTGCAAGGTCGTTCAAAAAGAAGTCAACTCGGCCGAGGGTCGCGCTCATTAGTACGAATTGTGTTTTTGTCAGCTCAAGAAGAGGAACTTGCCAAGCCCATCCGCGGTCTCGGTCGGAGTAATAATGGAATTCGTCGATCACGGCTGTGTCTATTGGTGCAGATGAACCATGTCTTAAAGCAAGATTTGCCAGAACTTCTTGAGTGCAACAAATAATTGGAGCGTTCGGATTCACCGAAGCATCCCCAGTGATCATTCCGACGTTGCCGGCTCCAAACTCGTCGCAGAGAGAAAAAAACTTTTCGGAAACTAATGCTTTAATTGGAGCTGTGTACCAACAACGTTTTGAATTAGCTACAGCATCAAAATGGGCCGCTGTAGCAACCAATGACTTACCGGATCCCGTAGGAGTTGTAAGCACAACATGTTGCCCCGCAAAAATTTCTAGGATTGCTTCCTCTTGGGCTTCATAAAGGTCAATTCCGGCGGCAGCCGCCCAATTCAAAAACCCGTCTAGCAACTCCTCGGAATCCGTATTAGAGGGAAGAAATTCTAGTAAACGAGGTTTGTTCACAGCGGACGCAACTGGCGGAGGTGTTCGTTTAATAGAACTCCGGTTGGATCGACGTCGTCTCTAACGCCCCACCATTGATCCCAATGGTCATACGTAGCTGAAAAGTCATCGCTAGTCAGATAATGAACCTTTCCCCAATGCGGTCGTCCACCGTGTGATCTGAAAATCTTTTCAGCGTCTTGGTAGTAAGAGGTTTCATCATTTTGGACAGCTTCATGTATAGAGATCGTCACCGTTGAGCGTTCTCTAGCGGGGGACAACCAGACATCGTCAGCCGCGACGGTTCGATATTCGACTGGCCATTCCACTTCTGGGTAGTGGTCGCTTAGCAACTTGTTGATCTCTTCTATGCAAGCAGGACCACTTTCAGATGGCACTGAGTACTCCATCTCTGTGTGGGGATTCAATCGTTGGTTTGGCAAAACTTCAAAACTCCAAGCCCGACGTTGGCCTTCTTCCCCTAATGGGTACTTGGGAGGTTCTTCAGTTATATCGATTGACTTACAAACGGCGCGTTCTTGTCCTGGCCACCAGAAATATTCGAAATGTCGAGTTGCTTGCGTGAGCTCATCGATTCTTTCCATAACACTGTCGAGAGGCTCTAGCCATTGATGTTCTTCGAGTCGGTACGCGTCTCGGACCCGAATGGTGGCTTCTACAACAACGCCGAGGGCTCCCAATGACAATCGGGCAGCCTCGAATAGATCAGGCTCTACTGCATGGCTACAAGTCACTACTGAACCGTCGACCAGCACGAGAGACAGTTGAGTCACGGCGCTAGAAAAACTTCCGAGTTTGATACCGGTGCCGTGAGTCCCGGTAGCGATGGCACCTCCGATCGACTGTTGATCAATATCTCCTTGGTTAAGTAGACCCATTCCGTGCTCAAGAAGTGGTCGACCACACGCATGAATCTTGGTGCCCGCCCGAAACGTAGCGGTCATCGCCTGTTCGTCGACAGAGACGAGTCCGGTCAGAGGACGGGTATCGAGAAGTACACCATCGGTCGGTAGCAATGGGTAGTGGGAATGTGCGGTTCCTGCAGTTCGAACAGTCCACCCGCCTTCGCGTGCTGCCGAGAGTTCACCTCTGATCGCATCAACGGTCCCAACTTGAACAATGCTTTGAGGTTCAGCCGAGAGTTTTCCGGACCAGTTTGTCCAAGTTGCCTTGTTGTCGTGGTCTGTCATGCATAGGAGCTTAGAACTGAAAATCTGCGATCAAGATGCGTTAGGTGTCTCCATTGTTGGAGTTCCTGCCTGGCCAAACCTCAGGGTTGAGGATATGTGAGGGTTTGATGCCAGCGAAAGCGCTTAGAACCTGGTCTAGCGCCATCGTGAAAATACGTTTTCTCCCAGCACTTGTCGCAGACGCAACGTGAGGTGTCACCAAAACGCTTTCGTGTTTCAACAGCGGATGGCCAGCAGGCAATGGTTCTGGTTCCGTCACGTCAATTCCGGCACCGCGAACCTTCCCGCTATTCAGGCCCTCAAGAAGAGCATTGTCATCTACGAGAGCGCCTCTAGCAGTGTTGATGATGAAGACGCCTTCAAGCATGTTGCTGATCAAATCACTATCCACCAAATGACGGGTTTCTGAATTAAGGGGGGCGTGGATTGAGACGATCTGGGCTTCGGAGACTGCCTCTGTAAGGTCGTCCGAGCGTCTGACTCCAAGTGCTTCGAACCGTTCGGCGGGTTCGAATGGGTCATATGCGGTGACGCTGAGGCCCGCAGCGATAGCAACCCTAGCTACTCGAGAGCCAATCCTGCCGAGACCAATGAGAGTGAGATTTGCTCCGTCAAGCTCTAGTGCATTGTGAAGAGCGACGTAGTTACCTTCTTGTCGTTGGAGTCGATTTTCACTTTCCTTCAGTTGTTTCGTTATTGCGAAGATAAGAGCTAACGCGTGTTCCGCAGTAGAAACTGTTGGTCCGTCAGGGGTGTTGCAAGCAGCTACTCCGGCTGCGGTTGCATCATCGAGAACGATGTTGTCGAATCCGATTCCGACACGTGCCAAGACGCTTAATTTAGGTGCTCGTTCGAAGACCGATTGGTTATAGATGATTGATGCGCCCGCTATCAGACCGTCCGCGTGCTCGATCCCGTCAAGGTGATCGGCCGAGTCTGGCCATATGACAGTCATGTCCGGTGGGGCGAGGTCAGCTAACTCTGGAGTAGGTCGATGGTCAAACCAAATAGTAAACGAATCAGACATTTTGAAATTTTAATTCTGTTGAAGTTGTTCCACCCGACTTGGTATCTGCTTTCTCATTAGATTGGAAGTATCCCGGGGGGAAGTCATGCACGTTGACGAGGCAATTATCCACGACTTAGACAGGTATCGCACAGAAGGATACCCCTGGGCAGAATGGGACTTATTCCGCGACGAAGCTCCCGTCTATTGGTACGAACGAGAGGGAATCACACCGTTCTGGTCAATCACTCGCTATGCGGACGTGAAGCAAGTATCTGGAGATAATGAAACTTTCGCGAATGGCGAAGGTCGATTGCGACTGGACCTAGCGGAACGAGACACCCGATTTTGGGACGGGTATCGCGAACGAATGATTGAACGAGGTTGGGACCCCAACGAACCACCCGATTTCATCTATACCGACCGACCCGTCCACTGGGACATGCGCCGCCTCGTTGCTCCGGAGTTCACGCCCAAGGCGATGAGGTCACGCGAAGAATCTCTCGTTCTCCACGCTCAAATGTATGCCACCGAATTCGCCAATCAGGTCCGAAACCACGGGACAGCAGACATGGTTGAAGACTTAGCGGTGAAACTCCCCCTCGCGGCAATATGCGAAATGATGGGCGCCTCACCTCAAGACTGGGAACAGGTCCACGCATGGACAGCAGTTCTTTTCGACGACCCAGCACTCATGCGATTCGCCAAAGAAGGTGAATCCAAGAAAGAGATGCGTCGTCGAATGTTCGTCGAATTTGAAGATTGGATCTTTGAGCAAATCGCCGACCGACGATTAGCTGGTTGCACTGGACCAGATCTCATATCCATTCTGTTGCGCTCAGAAGTAGCGAACGAGCCGCTGACACCACAGCAACTACTGGGATACATCCGCGTGCTAATTCTTGCTGGCAATGAGACAACTCGAAATGCTGCAACCGGTGGAATGATCGCTCTGCTTGAACACCGGGAGGAGCTCGACTTTCTCGCCGAGCACCGAGGCGAGGATGATGTAATCGACGCAGCAGTCGAAGAAATTCTTCGGTGGACATCACCTGTCATTCAGTTCGCTCGAGTCTGCACACGAGATACAGAGGTCAATGGCCAGTTGATCAAATCGGGCGAGCACGTCGGCATTTGGCATGCGTCGGCGAACCGGGACGAACGTCAATTCGTGGAACCCTACCGATTCGATGTTCAACGATCCCCAAACGAACACGTGGCATTCGGACACGGGGCACATTTTTGTCTTGGCACTCACCTAGCACGTTGGGAGCTGCGAGCATTCTTTAAAGCTGTTCTGCCAGTACTCACAGATCTCCAACTCGATGGTGAACTGGAACGAGTCGGCCACCTACACGTGGGCCCGATACAACGCCAGATGGTGGTCCGCAAAGACACCGCGTCAACCAAAAGTTAAAACAACCCAGGTTTGTTCCACAGCTTCACGTTCTCTCGTTGTCAACAGTTCCAACGGTTGCAAAGCTTCCACCACTGATTGCATTTGAAGATCCAATATGCCCGAAATAACTAATCGGCCACGAGGTCGAACCACCCCAATCAAAGCCGGCGCGAGTTCGATCAGGGTCGAAGCCAACATATTGGCCACCACAACATCGAAGGTTTCCGTAACGTCACCCAAAGGATCAGTCGACACCTCAATGAATTCCGCGACGCCATTAGCTTGAGCGTTCCCGACAGTGACGTCAGGAGCTGCAGTATCAATATCGATTGCGAGAACCTGAGTGGCTCCCAGACGAGCAGCAGCAACAGCCAAAATGCCGCTGCCACAACCAACATCAAGGACAGATTCGTTACCTTCCAAAAGTCGCTCCAACTCAGCTAAAGCGAGTTGCGTAGATGGATGACTGCCAGAACCGAATGAGCGCCCAGGGTCGATCCAAAGAACAAGCTCGGTGCCATCGGGTTCGTAACTAACCCATGGTGCTTTAACCACTAGCCGGTTGCCTGTTCGATAGACCGTCGCGAACTCTCGCCAAGTATCCAAATAGTCACCGGACCCGAACTCTTCAACAATTGCAAAACGCTCCAACTGTGTCGCAGCCTCATCAGCTGCAACCGCCGAATCGAATCCCGCTAGGAGAATCACATCATCACCGTCTAGTTGCTCTTCAATGCCAAGTGTTCCTAGATGCCAGAGTTCACCCGAAATTCGATCAACTTCGTCGCGGTTCACTACCAGTCGAAGGCGGGCTTCTTGGCGGCTCAGTTCTCCCACGCTTAAGAACGCTAGCTTCGGTTTAGCTGATGGATTGATTTTTCTATAAGTCAGCCTTGGAGTTGAAATGAATACAGAGATCGTATTGACGGGATTGGCATTTGGTGAAGGGCCACGATGGCGAGACGGACACCTATGGTTCTCAGACTTTTATCGACACGGCATATTCCGAATGGATGAAGCTGGTAACGAGCATTTAGTACTGGAGGTTCCAACCCAACCATCAGGGCTGGGGTGGCTTCCTGACGGCGACTTGCTATTTGTCTCAATGCTCGACAGAAGTCTTAAACGAATGGATAGTTCTGGAGAAGTCTTCTTACACGCAGATCTATCAGATATCGCGGGTGGGCCTTGCAACGACATGGTTGTGTCGAATGATGGCATCGCATATGTCGGTAACTTCGGGTTTGAAGACGGACAAAAATTTTCTCAAGCCACACTTGCTGTGGTTGGGGCGGATGGTGAAGCCCGCAAAGGTCCCGATGGCCTGGACTTCCCTAACGGTACGGTGATCAACCCTGAAGGTGACCGCTTAATCATCGCAGAATCGTACGGTTCTCGTCTGCTTTCATTTGACATTGAAGAGGATGGCTCTTTGAGCGGAAGGCAGCTTTTCGCGGATTTAGGTTCGCGGGTACCAGACGGTATCTGTCTCGACGCGGAGGGTGGTATCTGGGTCGGGGACCCAACGAATCACTCGGTGTTCAGAGTTATTGAAGGGGGAGAAGTTACTGATCACATCGATCTCGAATTGAACTGTTATGCCTGCATGCTTGGGGGTCATGATCGAAAGACCTTGTACTTGGTAACCGCTCCAACGTCAGGCAGAGGGGGAGCGGCTGACCTTCGTGAAGGCCGAGTAGAGCGAGTCCGGGTAGAAATACCTGGAGCAGGAATTCCGTAGCTTTCTGTAACGAGCCTTTTAGAACCTAAGAGGGTCTTCGGCGCTCCATGGGAGATGCTCTTCGGCGAGATTGAATTTGACTTGGCGCCAGGTCACCTCGATGTCGGCATCATCTGTTGAATCAACCATTAATTCGAACATCCCGTTGTCGGTCTCCTCGCCTGGGCGTGCTAACAGAGCCATGAACGCTTGTGCCATCTCGCTTGGTTCCAGCATTCTTGGCTGCCACCGCCCGAAAACCCGATCGTTGTCGACGTACTGATCGGTCATTCCGGTGCGGATGAATGGAAACATCAAGGAGAAACTTTGAACCAGGTCGGCGCTCTTACCCAGGTTGACTTTCAATACTCTGGGTAACTGTAAGACCGCCCAATTACTGATTGCGTAACCCGGGACCGCGGGCCCAGGGTCGATCGCTTGGCGTGATGACACATATACGAACTGGATTGGTTCGTTGTGGTGGACGGCCTCGCCCGCCCAGAGATGTGTGGAGGCGAGGAAGCCATCTATTTTTGTGTCGAGAACTAAGCGAGACTCGTCCAGGTTGTCAAGAAAGTGTTGGCGGACCCTCGCACGACGGACGGCGCTGGGCTCACCTTCTTCTTCTTTGAGAGCTCGACCGAAGCTGTAGCCCGATTCGGTCAATCCTGAGTTGCAGATTACGAGGTTGGGTGGGAGCCCCCCCATTTGTTCGATGACGTAACTTCTGCTTGCCCATAAATCGCGCAAGTTGGTTACGTCGGCTTGGACCGGGAAGGCGTTCACACCTTCGGCTCGAAGTTGGTTAACGAGGTCGAAGCCATCTTCGTAGCTGCGATGAAAGTGCACTCCGACTGATGCCGCTCCATTCAGTCCAGCGGATAGTGCGAACGCTTGGCCGATGCCACCGTCTTTGCCCGCGCCGGTTATAAAGACGCGCTTTTTTTCGACCGCTGATCTGTATTCATCGAAACGGAAAGCATCTGTCGGAGCGGTATAGGTCATTGCTGACACTCCAGAGTGGGGAAGTGGAGTGATGACGTTATCTGCCGAACTCCCCAATTCCCTATAAGGATTTCGGTGGAAGTCTTTATTTAGTTCGGCTGCTTCCACATGAGAGCATTCCGTCTCATTGTTGCCACCAAGACGTCATCCTGATTGTGTGATCGGTGTTCGAATAAAACGATCCCTTGATTTGGTTTGCTAGCAGATTCGCGGACGCTGATTACTTCAGACTCGACGCGAAGAGTGTCCCCGTGAAACACCGGAGCAGGAAAATTCATTTGTTCGAAACCCAAGTTGGCGACCGTGGTGCCGTGTGTTGTTTCATGAACAGAGATTCCCACAATAAGAGCGGCAGTGAACATTGAGTTCACCAAAGGTCGTCCGAATTGGGTCTCCTTCTCTGCGTAGTCAAAATCGAGATGCAGCGCAGCCGGATTCATAGTCATCGTCGTAAACATGATGTTGTCGGTTTCGGTGACTGTGCGACGAAGGCGATGACGTATCACAAGTCCAGGAGTTAGTTCTTCGAACCAAAGCCCTCCATGGGGTCTTTCATCGGTCAAGACAAATCCTCTCCATTGTTTAGGACGTTAAGTCGTTCATTCCGGGAATTTCACAGGCCTGATCTAAATCGATGCCTTGGTGAACTATTGCGTTTTGATGGGGTCCGGCGCACCACGAAGGCATGACCATCGTGTACAGACCACTTCCACCCGCTTGCAAAACGAGTATTCGGTTTGGGTCTTTCAAGATGTGAATGAGATCGTCGTCTGCTGCTTCGCTGTTGCTATCGACAGCGTCATCTTGAAGCGTCTGGGAGTAAAAAGTTGGGCTAATTCGCCGCATTGTTCCAACGGATATGGTGGCTCGACTTGCGAGTTCGGCTTGCACGTCTTGCCGGGAAAGACCAGCGCGCTTAATTACTTCGGAATGATCAGGATTCATCATGACGGTAATGGCGCCATTTCTTAAGTGAACGTTGTTGCTGCCAGGATTCGCCATCACTAAGGCGATTACATCAAGCAATGCTTCTACTGAGGCAGGATCATCTCTGTCGCCCGTGAAGAATGTGGAGTGGGGAGCTTCTGCTCCGGTAATTATCACTGCGCTTTCATCTGCTTCATAACCGAAAGTGGTGTGTAAGCCTGGAAAAGGACTGTTCTCTTCATCTTCAGCAACACAGTAAGTAAATTTGCCAGGGTGTCCATGAAGTGCCATATCTGAAGAGCCCGGCCGGGCACCACCGATATTGATCATGGCGAGCCGTAAAGCTCGCCCGATAGAAGCGTTGGCTCTATGTCCAGGGCCCATGGCGCCAAATCCTGAAGCGATTCCGCCGCACGCATGCCTTGCTGGCCCGCAGACGATCATCAGTGGAGCGGTGCAATGTGTGGTCGCTTGCATCTCGGTGAGATCAAATTCGGGTTGGCAGACTGCTTGGACGGCGGCCACGACTACGGGGATATGGTCGGGTAGACAGCCGGCCATTACTGCAGCAGCACAGACTTTTTCTATGGTGGCAGCACCATGCAGAGGCCCCATAACGCCGAGCACTAAATCAGGTTCATATCCGGTAGATAGAACCATCCGAGCCACTCTTTCGGCTGTTGGAATCACTACCGGAAGACCGTCGGTGCAGCCGAGCTCGTGCAGTCGCTCTAGGGCGTCATGTTCCGAGGCTGCTTCAAGCAAACTCATTTTTGAACCGGTTCCGTTCTGTTTAAGAGCTTAGAAATTCGATGATGGATGGTGTGATGTCAGATGCGACCTCAGCCATTTTGTCTTCACCGGTTCCGGCAACAGGGTGAGGTAGTTTGACCCTTGGAACTTCGGGCATGCCTGAAGAGTTGGCGAAGAAATCACCTTGGGGCCAAAATTCTTCGGTAACTAAGGCCACAGAGGGGATCCCGAGTCGAGCTACTGAGATGCTGTCACGCACGGTGCCAGAGGTGCAGCTGCCTCAATGGCCGTAAGCAGCCACTACTGCCTGGCATTCGGCTTGGATGTCCTCAAGCATTTTTCCGCCAACAACTGACGACGCGTCGCCTTTGTCGTATCGAACAAACGATGCTGTAGGAACAGCTTGTGCAAGTGTCTTCTCTACATGATCTAAAAATCGAACGCTGTCGGGAAACCCGTTAGCAACAAGTCCAATGGTCACTGGCTTGTTTAAGTCGACCGTAATTTCGTACGGCTCAGCTACCGCTTTTGGTTGAGCCCGAGGATCGTGAAACTCAGTTGTTGTGGTCATGTTCCATCCCTGTCAATGTGATGCGCTTTAAGTGCTGCTCATCTCAATCGACACCATCTTAGCTGTCGTCCTTGAGCTGTCGAAGAAACATGCCATTATCGAAATAATCGCGCCAGAAGGTAATTAAACCCCCGGTTACTTCAAATATGCCCATCACGGGCAGTTCAATACTGCGACCACTAGCGGTGTTGAAACGGTCGAGTCGTTCGTTCATAACGGTGTTACCGGTGCACGTCTGGCGCACCACTTCAAATTCGACTGGGCCATCGCCTTTTAAGAGACCGCTTAAGAATTGAAGCATGTCTTCTTTGCCGGTCATATCGCCTATAGGAACATTGTCGTAATAACAATCTTCCGAAACGTGTTCCAGTGCGCCATCAAGATCACGTGCTTCGATCTTTGCAATGAACGAATTGACTATGTCTTCAGGTTGCTGTGCATCATTCATAATTGACGATTCTTGCAGGATCTCGTAAAGCGTGCTCATCCGTGGGAGGCTATGCCCATGCGTTTTCAAGACAAGGTTGTAGTTGTAACAGGGGCGGCGGGTGGAATTGGGCTAGCAGCCGTTCGCCGATTCGCTTCAGAAGGTGCACGGATTTTGGCGGTAGACCTAGAGGGTTCAGATTTAGATGCAGCAGCAGCCGAAGCTGAGCCGTTTGGAGTTGAAGCAGTTGTGCACGCAGCTGATTGCGGTATCGCTGAAGATGTATCTGGCTATGTTGACCGGTGCGTAAGCGAGTTCGGACGATGTGACGTTCTGTTCAACAATGCGGGGATTGAGGGTCTAATCATGAACCTCACTGACTATCCCGAAGAAGACTTTGACCGAGTTATCAACGTAAACCTGCGCGGGGTATGGCTTGGAATGAAATATGTCGCTCCGGCAATGTTCGCTAGTGGTGGTGGTTCAATAATCAACACTGCGTCAACGGCGGGTCTAATGGGCGCTCGGGGCTTGTCGGCTTATGTTGCAAGCAAGCACGGAGTAGTTGGGCTTACGAAATCTGCGGCCCTAGAACTAGTTCCTCAAGGTGTCAGAGTGAACGCAGTCTGCCCATCACCAATTGAGACGCGGATGATGAGAAGCCTTGAAGAAGGATTTGGCGGTGATCAAGCCGAAATGATCCGCAAAGATTTAGCTTCTAGAAATCCCATGGGTCGATACGGCGAACCGGACGAGGTAGCAGCTCTTGTCGCCTTCCTAGCGTCAGACGATGCCAGTTATATCAATGGTGGGATATACACAGTAGATGGCGGTTCGACAGGTGGCAGATGAACTCACAGCGTCGCGTTCATGACATAGGTGGAGTGGAAGGATGGGGGCCGGTTCCATACGACCCCGAGGAACCGGTATTCCACGATGATTGGGAACGAAGAGTTTTTGGTCTGATGTTCCAGGTCCTTCCCCACACAGCGAAACGACCCGGAGAGTTCCGACATGCTCTTGAAAGGCTGGCGGCGGAAGACTATTTCTGCTCCGATGGTTATTACGGTCGATGGCGGTCAGCCATGGAAGTCCTCTTGGATGAATATGGTCACGTTGATAAAGCAGAACTAGATGGCCGTTTAGGAGCGGCGCCGGGAACTAGCCCTGGATACCGGGTTGAGGGAGTCGCTGAGATAGATCCCAAACACTTGCCACCAAATCGTGTTACTTCAAAACCAGAACGCCGCACGGTAAGACGCGAACTTGAAGAACCGTCACAGTTTCGAGTAGGTGATCGTGTGTTTGCGGCAGGCAACGATGAAATGGGTCACACCCGGCTGCCTGAGTATGTTCGCAACGTTCCCGGAACTGTGGTGAAGATCCATCCAGCGGAGGTCTTGCCGGATAGCACAGCTCACGATCTTGGTGACCGGCCTCAACACGTCTTGTGTGTTGCCTATCGGGCTAAAGATCTGTGGGGAGAAACCGCTGAAGAAGGTGTAGTTATAAACGTTGATTTGTACGAGAACTACTTGGAACTGGAAACGGAGTCTGCATGAGCGAACACGATGATCACCATCATGGGGCTGACCCGAACTTACCTGAGGTAAGAACAGAAGCGCTTGAGGATTTACTTGTAGAGAAAGGCCTCGTTGACAGAACTCGAGTCGATGCGTTAATTGAACGCTTCGAACATGATCTAGGGCCCATGGTTGGAGCTCGCCTAGTCGCCAAGTCGTGGCTTGAGCCGCAGTTCCGAGAGAGCCTTCTGGAAAATGCTGACCGAGTTTTAGAAGAAGAAAATATTAAGGGTGCGGAAATTGAACATGTAGAAGTTAAAGCAAATGAACCAGGCATTCACAATGTCGTTGTGTGCACCCTTTGTTCTTGCTATCCATGGGCTCTTTTAGGCTTACCACCGAGTTGGTATAAAAGTCCTGAATATCGGTCGCGAGTGGTTCGTGAACCTCGCAAGGTTTTGCAAGAGATGGGACTGTCCCTTGACGCTGAGACAGAGATTCGAGTTTGGGATAGCAGTTCAGAAACGAGGTTTCTCGTTCTACCTGAACGACCGTTGGGAACTGAAGAACTGAACCTTGAAGAGTTAGCTCAGCTTGTCACAAGAGACTCGATGATCGGCGTCGCTAAGGTTCAAGCTTCGTGACGGGCGTTGAAATTCTAGACGGCTCCCGGGCGGCCCCTCCTCGAGATAACGGTGAGTTGCTTTTTGAAGCCCCATGGCAAAGTAGAGCGTTCGGTGTTGTAGCGGA
>CAJWBN010000018.1 GCA_913020735.1 uncultured Acidimicrobiaceae bacterium | reverse complement strand
GAGAGTCGCCTTTTGAATCCACGTTGGCCTTGATGTCAAAAGAACAATTGTTAATTCGAAGTCAAATAGTTCCAGAAGCGTTTTATTTTCTTCAAAAACACCGTCTCCGCCACACTCTGCAAAGAATCCGTCCCAATCGCGCCATGGGGGATCTAAGTAATGTTGGCGATGTTCGGCATCAGCTAAAACGCCATCAATATCGATAATCGCGCAGTCCCTTGGTTCTTCGGGCTTTTGTCTCCAATGCCAATGTCTGGGTGTCGCACTCATGTAACAAGCAGCAGAGGTCAGTCCTCCTGCGGCGCCTGTTCAGCGCGATCTCGAATTTCGTCTACAACACTCGCATCAGCCAAAGTGGTGGTGTCTCCAAGCTTTCGTCCTTCGGCGACATCCCGAAGGAGCCGGCGCATTATTTTTCCCGAACGAGTCTTAGGTAGATCAGGCACCAGCACTACTGCCTTAGGTCTTGCTATAGCTCCAAGTTTTGTCGAAACGTGTTGTCTTATTTCTTCGCGTAGTTCGTCGCTTGGATCATTGCCACCTCTCAAGATGCAATATCCAACTATCGCTTGGCCGGTCGTGTCATCAGTAGCACCGACTACCGCCGCTTCCGCCACTGAGGGGTGGTCAACTAAGGCCGACTCAACTTCTGTCGTCGAAATCCGGTGTCCCGACACATTCATGACGTCATCGACTCTCCCCAACAACCATAGGTAGCCATCGTCGTCGATCTTTGCGCCGTCTCCGGCAAAGTATCGGCCCGGATATTCGGACCAATACGTTTCTTTGTAACGCTCCGGATCACCCCATATTCCTCGGAGCATCGCTGGCCAGGGTTCGGTAATCGTCAAATACCCGCCACCTTTTTCTACCTTGTTCCCGCTGTCGTCTACGACTTCGACTACGACACCCGGAATGGCGTGCGTAGCTGAGCCGGGTTTAGTTGTGGTTACCCCTGGCATGGGGGTGATCATGTGGCCACCAGTTTCGGTTTGCCACCAAGTATCGACGATCGGGCAACGTTCATTACCAATATGCGTGTGATACCACATCCAAGCTTCTGGGTTTATTGGTTCTCCTACGGTCCCTAAGACTCGCAAACTAGACAAATCATGCTGTTCGACTTCCTGAGCTCCCCATTTCATAAAGGTTCGTATAGCAGTCGGGGCTGTATATAGCTGCGTGACTCCATAGCGCTGAGCTATGTCCCATAAGCGGTCCTTTGGCCAATCATTTCGGTCACCTTTGCGAAATTCAGGACGCGGGGTATCAGGCGTGCCTTCGTACATCACTGAGGTAGCTCCATTAGCTAACGGTCCGTAAACGATGTAACTATGACCCGTGACCCACCCAATATCTGCCGCACACCAATAAACATCAGAGTCTGGGTGGAGGTCGAAAATATATTTGTGGGTGAATGCGACTTGCGTCAAATAGCCACCCGTGGTGTGCATAATTCCCTTGGGTTTAGCGGTGGTGCCCGACGTGTACAACAAATAGAGCAAGTCTTCGCTATCAAGCTGCTCCGGTGGGCAATCAGACGAAGCTGTTTCCATCAATTCGTGGTACCAGTGGTCAACCGTCTCGTTCCAGGCGACTTGTTGGCCGGTTCGCTCAACCACCACGACGTTTTCGATTGTTGAAGTGGCCTCTACAGAGGCGTCTGCTGTGTCCTTGAGTGGGAAAGGGTCGCCCCGCCTATATCCACCGTCGGCAGTGATCAGAACTTTGGCGCTCGCGTCGTCAATTCGATCTGACAGGGAGTCAGCTGAAAATCCACCAAAGACAATCGAGTGAGGGGCGCCAATTCTCGCGCATGCAAGCATTGCAACCGGAAGTTCAGGAATCATCGGCATGTAAATGCAGACGCGATCGCCTTTTTCGACTCCCATAGATTTCAAGACATTCGCGAATTTAGACACTTCTTCAAGAAGGTCACCATAAGTAATGGTTCTAGTGTCTCCTGGTTCGCCTTCCCAATAGAAGGCAACCTTGTCTGCTAGACCTGCATCAACATGTCGATCCAGACAGTTGTATGAAACATTGAGTTTTCCACCAATAAACCATTTGGCAAACGGGAGGTCCCATTCAAGCACCGTGTCAAAGTCCTCAAACCAAGTGACAAGCTCTCTAGCCTGGCGAGCCCAGAATCCGAGTCTGTCGGCTTCCGCTTCTTCATACAAACTTCTATCAGTGACTATGGCTTCGCTCTGAAAGGCATCAGACGGCGGGAAGGTCCGGTCTTCTACGTAGTAATCCTCGATCGTTGGTTCAGACATCTTGGTCCCCCTTTATGGAAGGCGCTCTAACTTGGACTCGACAGCTTGCGAGCCTAGCCCCTAGTTGCTTCTCGTTCGGATGGGATCCAATTAATCACCGATTTGCCACTCGGCAACTAGAAATGCTCCGAGGCCCGTTCGGCTGGTAAGCGCAGCAGCTTCATCTAACACTTGTCGTGCCGCGACTGAAGTTGAATCTGGTGAGGCGGCAGCATCTTGCCATTGCTCGCGCGCCCATTGGGTCATCTCTTCAATGCCCTTGGAGGCGAGCCAGTCTGCCTGAAGACGAATAAGGGGCGAACCTGGTAGCTGATCGAACGCTACGTCACAAGTGATGTCACGAGTCCCTGGCTCGCTATATGGGACTCCCGCTCGGTGATGGCCTCTATAGGTTCGTAACCATTCGCCTAACGGCCGATCAAACAATGCCTCCGAACTATCAACCCCATAATCAAAGGTCAAGATCCTTCCTCGTTCTAGAAGCTTCATAGCTCGATTCATCCAAACAGCAGCTTTGACATGCAGCGGAAGGGTCGCTCCTAGTGGAGCGTTCGGCGCAACTGCGGACGCCATAGTGGCAGCTGACTGTTCCGCTGGATGCCAGGCTTCATTGCCCTCTTGTACATGAAGTTCAAGCCATCCTTCAGTAGTCTTTCGCACCACTCGCGGTGGGAGATTATCCAGCAGTTCATTAGCCAGCACCACACCTGTGATTGGCCCTACGGGAAGATCCTTTAACGCAGCTACTGGGGCTTCTTCTAAATCTGCAAAGCAAGTTGCGGTTACCTGGGCAAATGCGATTTCTCGTTGGCGATCTGACCGCTCGACCATTACGTACCGCAGAGCATCATGAGAATCTTGGATAGATAGGAAAATATCCCTACAGAGCGACCCAGGTCCCGATCCAGCTTCGACCACCACAAAAGGATCCGGGCACTCCAATTCATGCCATACCTGATCTAGGTAGGAAGCAACACAGGCTCCAAAAAGTGTGCTTGTTTCCGGGGATGTAATGAAATCGCCGCCCTCAGTTCCTGCTGTTCCATGCTGGGTGTAAAAACCCCGTGGCCCATATAAAGCCTCTTCTGCATACAAGTCGAACCGGGTCATGGGAGGTGCCTGTTGGGATCGATCCAACCTGCGTTCCTATCCACCCAAAGCGGACAGGACTGAAACCTCACCGAAGTGACCGACTAGACCCGGCAAGACTCCAAAGGCCATTGTGGCGATTATGGTCACCGCTAGAGCGGCTTTAAGAGATCCCGGTATTGCAATTGGTCGTTCGTCGCCATCAGGCACTGATTGGAACCACATTTGAACGAGAATACGCGCGTAATAGGCGAAGGCAATAACCGTGTTGACAGCTACGACCACTCCTAAGCCTGCAGCCCAGCCTCCACCTGCGTCTAACAAAGCTCTGAAAAGCCCAAACTTGGCGAACCATCCACCGGCGGGGGGAATTCCTGCCAGTGCAGCTAGGAAAATCGTCATCGCAACAGCGAGACCCGGTGCGTATTGGAAGAGACCCCCGTAACTATCGATTTCACCTGATCGAGTCTTTCGGGCTACTGCTAAGACAACGGTAAAGGCTCCAAGATTCATGAATGCATAAATCGCCATATAGATGACGACAGCTTCGATTGCTCGTGCCGGTGCGTCAGCAGCTACAGCAAATGGGACCAACATAAAGCCGCCTTGGGCCACACCTGAATACGCAAGCAACCGAACAATATTGTTCTGGCGAAGAGCGATTAGGTTGCCGATCGTCATGGTCAAAGCTGCGATCAACCAGAAGAACGGTTGCACGACGTCGTCGCGCCCGGGGAAAGCAACGAAAACAAGCTGGATTAAGGCCACCATGCCAGCAGTTTTCGAGGCAACAGCTAGAAACGCTGTAACGGGGGTAGGAGCGCCTTCATAGGTATCTGGGGCCCACGTATGAAAGGGCACCGCAGAAACTTTGAAGGCAAAGCCAATCAATATGAAAAGGATGCCAAGAATTGCGACTGGGTTCGATTCACCCGAGCCAAGTTCTTGCGCTATTGCTTCGAAAGCGGTTGAGCCCGCAAGCCCATATACAAGCGACATTCCGTAGAGCATGACTGCCGAGGCGAATACCCCCATGAGGTAGTACTTGAGTCCAGCTTCGTTTGATCTTGCGCCTCCCTTTCTCCATGCGGCCAACATGTAAGCAGGGATAGATAGCAATTCCAGTGCAACAAAAACGCTAATCAGATCTCTGGAGCTACTCATCATCACCATGCCGAGCAGGGAAGTGAGCATGAGGGTGTAGTACTCGTTTTCGTAGTAGTCGCCATCTCGTATGTAGTCGACTGACATGAGAATTACGACATAGCCCGATATCAAAAAGAGCGCCTTTAGAACGAGCGAAAAATCATCTACGACGTATGCGCCGCCAAACATTGTTCGTTCACTGCCATCAACTGCCAAGGTCAAGATCGGAAGCAAACTTGCCAGCAGACCTATTCCTGCCAGGGTGGGCATTGCTCGTTTAGAGCGATCATCCCAGATGATGTCGACAACGGTTATCAACGTCCCAAATGCAAGGAGCGTTAGTTCAGGCGCGAGGGCGTGCCAATCAAGCGCAGGACGCGAGAAGGCGAGCAGGGCTTCCATCGTCAGTTACCGGCCGCAATCGCCTCGACGCTTGCGGTTATCCCACTTACTACATCGTCAGTTACGTTAAAGATCAGATTTGGCCAGACACCAAATAGAACAATGCCAATTAGGAAGGGCGTCCAGGCAATCCATTCGTCGCGGTTCACATCCGCTATTTCATGGCCCGCGAATTCTTCGGTTGGTTCACCGAAAGCTGTTCGTTGGTATAACCAAAGTAAATAGCCGGCAGCCAATACGGTTCCAATCGCTGCAATGACCATATAAACGCGGAAAAGCTCCTCAGATAATCCTGCACCAGGGTTATACGCAGACAGAATTGCGGGGAACTCTCCCCAAAAGCCTGCTAATCCTGGCAACCCTAGAGATGCCATGGATGCAAATCCGAGGATCCAACCCATTCGCGGCGCAGATTTGAGAAGGCCTCCAAGCCGTGAGATCTCAAGCGTGTGGTACCGCTCCTTAACTGACCCAGCGACAAAGAAAAGCATGCCAGTGATCAAGCCGTGAGCGATCATCCCAAACACCGCAGCATTAATCCCAAAATCAGTGAGGGTAGCGATGCCGAGCATCACAAAGCCCATGTGAGCCACTGATGAGAAGGCGATTAGGCGCTTCATGTCTTTCTGCGCGAGACAGCCTAATGCTCCATAGATGATGCCGATTACAGCTAGAAGTCCGATCCATGGCGCCCAAGCAATTGCGCCTTCTGGCAGGAATGGGATGGCTATCCGAACGAAGCCGTAAGTGCCTAGTTTGAGGAGAACCGCCGCGAGAATCACTGAGCCAACGGTCGGGGCTTGGGTGTGAGCGTCAGGAAGCCAGGTGTGGAATGGGAACATTGGAACCTTTATGCCAAAGCCCATAAACAGTCCGGCAAAAATCCAGACCTGTGTGCTCTTAATGATTCCGACTCCTGCAGCGTCAGTAAGAACTCTCATGTCGAAGGTCTGTAGTAATTCTCCTGAAGCATCCTTTGATAAGAAGAACAACGCTAAGAAGCTAATGATCATTAGGGCTGAGCCGAACAAGGTGTACAGGAAGAATTTAAGTGACGCATACCGTCGGTCTTCGCCGCCCCATACGCCAATGAGGAAGTACATCGGCAGCAGCACAATTTCGAAGAAGACAAAGAAAAGAATCATGTCTTGGGCAACGAACGAGCCATTCATCCCTGTCGACAAGATAAGCAACAGAACGAAGAAGGCTTTGGGGTTACCCGGGTCAGGGATGTGGTTCCAGCTGTAGATCAGACACAACGGAACTACTACGAGCGATAACAACAAAAGTGGAAGAGATAGTCCATCTAATCCGACGATGTAACGGCTATTAATAACATCGATCCAGCCTTTGTCGACTACGAACTGAAGATCTCCCGCAGCTCCATAATCAAACTGGATCGCTATGTAAATCCCCACGACAAGCGCTACAAGCGATGAGCCCAAGGCAACCAATTTGAGCTCTGTTTCATAAACTTTAGGGATCAACATGATGACCAGTGCGCCTACCAAGGGCAGGAACACCGCCAGGCTCAAGACCCAGGTATCAAATCCTGTCACTTCCACTGTGCTGCTCCTATACGACGATCACGAAGACTATGGCCAGAACGGCAGCTGCTCCGAATAGCAACTGTCCGTAGTTCTGGACTTTTCCGGACTGGATAGAGCGAAGACCCTCACCGGAGGAATCTGCGCCGCGGGCGGCTGCATTGACGGAACCGTCAATGGCACCTTGGTCGATCCACTTATACACCCATCGACCAACATCTCGAGCGGTTTCTCCCGCAGTGTTTACCGTTCGGTCGAGGACGTTCTGATTGAATCTGTTGGCCCATTTTGCGAGAGGTCGTTTTACTGTCTCGACAACGACGTCATTGTAAAGATGGTCGAGGTAGTACTTATTTTCCAAGATTGTGTATCCGCGTCGGGCATACCGATTGCGTTCAGTCAAACCGTGTAAACCAAGACGTCGCCAGTAGTACAGGTAAGTAATCAAAATCCCCGATAGAGCCAATGCAAGACCTACTAGGGCCATGTTGAGAGATGGGTCTGGGTGTGAGAGACCCAGCCCATTCAAATAAACGGAGGGCTCAGCGTAAGTTTGGATGCGATGGGCAAGACCTTCGAGTCCTATCGGCTCTAGAACAGGGCCTGGCAAGTTAAACGCTCCTGCAAGCACTGCCATGCCCGCGAGAATCCACAGTGGAACTGTCATAACTTTCGGTGATTCGTGTGGGTGGCCATGGCCTCGGTATTCCCCATGGAAGGTGTACCAAATGACTCGTGTCATATAGGCAGCCGTCATTAGGGCCACGGCGCAACCGAAGATAAGCATCAGCGGGTAGCCATTTTCTTGGCCTACGAGCGACCCAAGCAGAATCTCATCCTTCGACCAAAACCCGGCGAAAGGAAAGATTCCGGCAAGAGCAAGAGACGAAATGACGAAGGTTCGATAGGTGTGCGGCATGTCCTTTCTCAACCCACCCATCTTCCGCATATCGAAAGTGTGGTGCGCCGCGTGGCTTACCGAGCCGGCTCCTAGGAACAGACACGCCTTGAAGAACGCATGGGTAAATAGATGGAATATGGCTGCAGTCCAGGCTCCAACCCCGAGGGCCATAACCATGTATCCCAACTGGGAAACGGTTGAGTAAGCAAGAACCTTCTTGATATCCCACTGCGCAAATGCAAGTCCTGCACCGATTAGAGCAGTAAAGCCACCTATAAAGGCCATCAGGTTGATTGAACTTGTACCGATTGAAAAACCTTCGTAAAACACTGGGTACAGGCGCGCAATCATGTAGACCCCGGCAACAACCATTGTCGCGGCGTGAATTAACGCTGATACTGGGGTTGGTCCGGCCATCGCATCTGGCAACCACGTGTGAAGCGGGAATTGGCCAGATTTAGAGGCAACAGCGGCCATAAGGCAGCACGCAGCGACCAACAAGGCGAAGTGATGAGCACCAGGATTAGTTGAAATGAGTGTGTTGATGACATCAATGTCGAAGGTTTTAAAAGTTCCCCAAAGAACAATCATCCCCACCAATAGGCCCACGTCTCCCACACGATTTGTGAGGAATGCTTTTAGGGCCGCGTCAGTGTTTGGTTTCTCTTCCCACCAGTGGCCGATCAGTGCAAATGAACAGACACCAACTAGCTCCCATCCCACAATCAGCTGGATGATGTTCTGAGCCATAACGAAGAACAGCATCGCTGCGGTAAAAAGGCTTAAGAAGGCGTAGTAGTGAACGTATCTACGATCACCTTTCACATACTCGGTGGAATAAATATGGACTAGGAGAGAAATAGAGGCGACCACCATCAGCAGAAGGACCGTCTGACCATCTACAAAGGTGCCAACCGCAAAGGTGACACCAGCATTCGACCACCAGTCGGAGAATGTCGATATAACAGGGCGAATCAGTGGGCTTGAGTGACCGCCACCATGGCCGTCGCCATGGCCATCGCCAGAATGTCCAGAAGCTGCAGCATGGTCATCGCCATGGTCATCGCCATGGTCATCGCCATGGTCATCGCCATGGTCATCGCCATGGTGTTGCACTTGGACAATTGCATCCGGTGGAGGATTCTCGACTCTTTGAGTCCATTGAAATGCCGCTACAGCAGATAGAACCCATACAAGCCCAAGTGCGGTTATACCAACGACATGAACTCGGTCAGCACCGATAAAACGCTTCCCGAAAAAGAGTATGACAACAAAAGAAATCGCCGGGATCAGCGGGATAAGGAAGGCGTTCTCTAGCATCCACATAGTTCTGCCCTATCCCCGCATCAAATCGAAGTCTTCGACATCGATACTGGTTCGGTTGCGGTACAGAAGAAGAACGATGGCTAGACCAACGCCGACTTCAGCAGCAGCGACTGCTATCACAAAGAGTGCAAATACCTGGCCAGAAACAACGCCGTGTTGAACACCAAAAACAACGAGATTGATATTGACCGCATTCAACATCAATTCAATAGACATCAAGACCATCACGCCATTTCGCCTGGCAAGAACTCCGTACACGCCGACAGAGAACAGCACGGCTCCGAGAATTAAGAACTGGTTTAGTAGCACATCAGTCCTTTCTCGCTAGCACGATCGCCCCTATCAACGCGGCGAGAAGAAGCACCGAGACCGCCTCAAACGGAACGATATAGGTGGAAAACACTTCATCCGAGACATCTGCAGTTCGGTAAATCGGTCCGTCAGTAACTAGGCGATCAGAACCGAAACGGTTCAGCAGAGAATAAATTGTTACCCCACCAAGAAGGGCAGCGACAACAATAGCTATCGGCCACTGCTTGCCTGTCATTTCCATCACGTTGCCAAGCGGAGCCTTAGTCAACATGATGCCGAATAAGAAAAGAACCATCACGGCACCGATATAGACAAGAACTTGGGTGGTGGCGATAAATTCCGCCGTCAACAGAACATATAGGGCGCCAAGCCCAGCGAGAACTGCAACTAAATATAAAGCAGCGTGCACGATGTTCCGTGTGGTGACCATCCGCACCGCAGAAATGACGACGATGGCTGAAATAATCCCGAAGAAAATATTTTGAGCGACCATAAAGCCTTACCTCGGGACCTTTCTGACCTTCTGTTCAGATCCTGCTTCATACTCAAGGAAGTCAGGAACGGTCTCCATCCACTCACCTAATCGATCTTTATCGTGGAGTAGATCTGCAATCCGAGGTTCGCTGTATTCGTATTCCGGTGTCCAGAAAAGAGCGTCAAACGGACAAACTTCAACACATATGCCGCAATACATGCATAGGGCATAATCAATATCGAACCGATCAAGCATGTTGACCGTACGAGGTTTACCGCCTTCTCTTCGGGGTGGCGCCTTTACTTTGTGGCCCTCAATGTAAATGCACCAATCAGGACAAGACCGCGAACAGAGCATGCACGCTGTGCAGTTTTCCTCATGTAGAGCAATAACTCCTCGAGCTCTCTCTGGTGGAGCTTCTTTCTCATGCGGGTACTGAACAGTGACAGCACCCTTTTGCGGGGCTGGAATCAACGTTTTCCATCCACGCTTTGGAAACAGCGTACGCCCAGCGGTTTTAGCCGTTACACCAAGGCCTTTAATCAAACCAGGTAATTGTGGCATCAGAAGACCACCTTAAAGATTCCGGTTAGGACAATGTTTGCTAGAGCTAAAGGAATTAGGACTTTCCACGCGAATTTCTGGAGCTGATCTTCACGGAGTCTCGGGTAGGTAAACCGGACCCAGAAAATGAAGAATGAGATTAAAAGGATCTTGCCGAGCATCACACCCGGACCCAGCACATTCAGGATGTTGTCATCGACATCAAACCCGGGAATCCACCAACCCCCTAGGAACATCACCGAGGCCAGCGCCGCAAACGCGAAAGCGGTACCAAATTCCGCCATAAAGAAGAGTAAGAATCTGAAGCCTGTGTATTCAATATGGAAACCGCCAACAAGTTCTGTTTCGGCGACTGGCATATCAAAGGGTGTCTGGGTTAATTCAGCCTGGGCTGCGATCATAAAGATCAGAAAAGCTAAGAATTGAGTGAGAATAAAGGGGTTGCCAATTCCGCCAAATCCAAAAATCTCTCCAGTCGCCTGTGCCTCCACGATTCCTTGCAAATTCAGTGTCTCGGCCTGCACCACAACGCCCATCACGGCGAGAATCAACGGAAGTTCATAGGCGATTAATTGCCCTGCGGCTCTTAAGCCCCCCAAAAGCGCATATTTGTTGGCCGATGACCAACCTGCCATCAGAATTCCGAGAACTGATAGCGATGAGACAGCCATCGCGTAGAAGACACCTGTATCGAGATCTTGGACAATCGCATCAGGTCCCGCCGGCAGAACTACATAGAGAAGAAAGGTCGATGCAAGCACTACCACCGGCGCCATGCGGAATACACGGCGATCTGCTTGGGCCGGATGGATGTCTTCTTTCTGCAAAAACTTGATCGCTTCCGCTATCAACTGAAGCGTTCCATACGGGCCAGTGTCATTGGGGCCTAGACGGCTTTGCATAAAAGCCATCATCTTGAACAGGAATAGATAGACCAGGATTAACGACGTCGTCGGAATTATGGCCAGAGCTAAACCGAGTTTGATCCCGGTTTCTTGCCAGTAAGGAAGAGCAAGAAGCGTCGTCACCGGTCAATATCTCCCAGGATGAAATAAAGGGAGCCCAGGATGGTGATGACGTCTGGAACGTAAACACCCTTCATCACCCATGGAACGATTGAAATGTTGTTAAAGCTAGGGGTGCGGATTTTCACTCGGAAGGGCCCTAAATCACCTTTGCTGACGATGTAATAACCCATTTCTCCGAGAGGATTTTCTGTTGAGAGATACGCTTCGCCGGCCGGAACCTTAATTATTCTCGGAACCTTTGCCATGATAGGGCCGCTCGGAATTCCATCTAAGAGCTGATCAACTATGTGCGTAGCTTCTCGAGTTTCTTGCAGCCGTACCCAATACCGAGCAAAGGAATCCCCATCTGGATGCGTCCAGACACGCCAATCAACTTGGTCCCAGGCCAAACCGGGATTCGCATCTCGACGCAGATCCCAATCAACACCGCTTGCACGCAGATTCGCTCCCGATAGTCCGTAGCCGAGCGCTACTTCGGGTGGGATAACGCCGACACCGCGACAACGGGCTTGGAAAATTTCATTTCCTACAAGAAGATCTTCCATCTCATCGCAAAAAGTGCGCATCTTGATCATTACGGAACGGGTTTCTTCTATCCAACCTTTTGGAATGTCATCTTTGAGCCCACCAATCCGGTCAAAGTTCGGGTGGAAACGCCCCCCGGTAACTTCTTCGATTTGGTTGAGCACGCGCTCTCGGTCTCGGAATGCAAAAAAGACTGGTGTCAGAGCCCCGATCTGCACACCCATATCGCCAAGGAACAAAGCTAAGTTCGCCACTCGACTCAGTTCGAAAAGAATTGTTCTTATCCACTGGGCTCGAGGCGGTGCTTCTACTTCCATCAGCCGCTCTGCAGCGAGAATGAAAGGTACTTCATTCGCGAAACTACCTAGCCAGTCAATTCGGTTAATAAGGGTCGTGCATTGGGGGTAGGTGCGAACTTCGCAGAGTTTCTCATATCCACGATGCATGTAGCCCATGATTGGTTCAGCCGTGATCACTTGTTCGCCATCTAATTGACAAGCAATACGCAGAGTTCCATGAGTAGCCGGGTGTTGGGGCCCAATATTTAAGGTCATGTCCCCGGTATCAAGTTCTACATTCACTCGAGCATCAGCAGCCTGAGAACTTATGTAGGCCATCTGTTCACGATCTGATGTAGCAGTCATGAAGCACCTCCGTTCGCCTCAAACGCAGCCATCACTTCAGCTTCTAGTTGGGCTTCCAAATGTTCTGGAATCTCTTCAATATCTACGACTCCAGGCCATGGTTTTACCTGTCGGGCAAGCAAGGGGAAGTCTTTTCTAAGCGGGTGTCCTTCGAATTCAGTCGGAAGGTACAAGGGCTGCAAGGTCGGATGACCTCTAAAAGAAATGCCAAACATTTCATATGTCTCGCGTTCGTGCCAGTCTGCGCCAGCGAAGACGTCGCGGATGGTATCGATCGTCATATCCTCGCCAACATCGGTTTTTAGTAGCAACCCTATTTGTTGGCTCAGAGAATTAAGTTGAGTCAAAATTTGGAAACGGGTTCCCCCACCTCCGTAGCCTGTGGAGCTGTCAACTTCGACTGGCTCATCATCTTCTTCGTCAAGACCGGCATCAAACTCCGTATCTTCATAACGTCCTTCTGGTGCTACTTCCCAGTCGATGGCAGACAAAAAGCCAAAATATTCAAACCCGGCAGATTTTGCTATTCGGATTGAGTCTTGCCAACTCTCGCTGGTCACACGTAGCCATAAGTCTTCATGAGGGCGAAGGTGCGACTCGACAAGATTTTCGCCCAGATGTTCAGAAAGGTCAGCCAGGAGGGCTTCTCTTTTCTCATCAGCAACGACGCTCTCTTCGGGGGGGGTTTCGTCAGTCACCAGATCATCCCTCCACCACTATGGGCGGGCCCTGCCACTTTTCAGTTATGTCTTCAGCTTGGATCCGCTCCTGTAACAACACGATGCCTTCTAGGAGTGCTTCCGGCCTTGGTGGGCATCCCGGGACGTACACATCCACGGGAATCAGTTGGTCAACACCTTTGGTAACTGAGTAACTATCCCAATAGGGACCACCGCAGTTAGCGCACGATCCCATGGAAATAACATATTTAGGTTCAGGCATCTGCTCGTACAACCGAACAATAACTGGTGACATTTTGTCAGTAACAGTTCCCGAAATAACTACGAGGTCTGCCTGCCTGGGACTAGCCGGGAACGGGATTACCCCAAGTCGCATCACGTCATAACGGGGCGACCCGAAAGCTGCCCCCATTTCAATTGCGCAACAAGCAAGCCCCCATTGGTATACCCAAAGCGAGCGGGCACGCCCGAAGTTGAGAAGCCAACTGAGAGGTTTCGGCATCTTGCCTTTATCAATCAGTCCCATCTAGTCAGCCTTCCTCAAACCCATCGCAGAACACCCTTACGCCAGGCGTAAAACAAGCCGAGTACAAGAATGAAGATGAAAATCGCCATCTCAACTAGCCCAAAGGTGCCATAGACCTCCAGCCGAGTGGCCCATGGAAAAATGAAAACTGCTTCGACATCGAAAAGAACGAACAAAACCGCGAACACGTAATAGCGGATCTGACTCTGTGCCCAGTCTCCACCTACGGGGTCAACTCCACTTTCGTAGGCAATTAGCTTTTGCGGCGTAGGGCGACTCGGCCGGAGAATTCGTGCGATGGTGAGCATGGCTCCAGCCATGGCAATAGCCGCAACGCCGAAGATGCCGACAGTCAGGTAGCTCCGCAGTAATTCCGACACGATTATTGAGACTAGTTAGGGGCTTCAGGGCTTTCCAAAACCCAGCGCGGCGCCTCGTTCCGCGGGTTTCGGACGTAGTGAAAGTTATCGTGCTTCGAGCAGAAAAGACGTGATTGTTGCCCACGATTCTTGTTTCTTCTGTCACAAAGCTTGTATTGCCTATTTAACACCTATTTGAACCTCACCCTCGAATCAGAATTGGGACTGCGTCCTGTGCGAACTCAATCAGAAATTGCGGCACCAGACCAACAACAATCGTGAAGCTAACTGCAGCAATCACGACAACTGAAGTGGTCCAATGCCATATCGGTGACGACCCTTCTTCCCCCTCGTCTACTACATACATGGCCATAACTATCCGGAGGTACATGAAGGCGCCTATGACAGCAGTCACCATGGATACTCCCGCTATGAAGTAACTCTTGTTGTCCACAGCTGCTGCTATGACTTGAAATTTAGCGATAAAGCCAGAGGTCGTGGGGATCCCAGCTTGAGCCAGCAACAGCACCGTAAAACCAATGGCCATTACCGGTCGGCTTCGCCCTAGACCTGCATAACGGCTGAGAGGATGTTCATCGTCGATTCCCATCGCGCCCACGACGGCAAAGGATCCCAACACCATCAGCGTGTATGTAAATAGATAGAAGAGAGCAGCTGATGTGCCTGCAGCACTAGCTGAATGGACCGCCACAAGGATGTATCCAGCATGGCTCACCGATGAGAAAGCAAGCATCCGTTTGACATCGGTCTGCAGTATCGCCATTACTGCGCCCACAACAAGAGTAATAACGGCTAGCGCGCCAACTATTGGAGCCCAATCAACATCGTGACTCGCAAAGGCAGCGAAGAAAATTCTTAACAAGGCAGCGAAACCCGCAGCTTTCGCTATTGAGGCCATCCAACCAGTAACAGGGCTTGGGGCGCCCTGATAAACATCCGGTGCCCAAAAGTGGAATGGGGCTGCCGCAACTTTGAAAGAAAGCCCCACGAGCAGTAGCGCCATCGCCGCCATCAGTAGGTGTTGATCTCTAAACACGACGGTATCCAGATAGTTGCGGACATGCACGAGGTTGGTAGATCCTGTGGCTCCGTATGTAAGTGCTATCCCATATAACAAAAAGGCTGAGCTAAAGGCTCCAAGTACGAAGTACTTGATCGCTGACTCACGTGCTTCTGATCGCCGGTGGTGCATAGCAATCATCACGTAAATACCAATAGACAAAGCTTCGAGACCTAAAAACATCACTATTAAGTCATTGGCGGATGCCATAACAATGGCGCCGGCCGCTGAACACAAGAGCAGCGCGTGAAACTCAGGCGGATCCATCCCTTCGCGTTCCAGATACCCATGTGAAAGCAACGCTGTAGTTGCAAGCCCAATCAAGATCAGCACAGTAAAAAAGATGCTGAATCCGTCAACTCCAAAAGCCGAAGCGATCGATGACGATGGGCCGTCGATCTTGACATCATTCCAAAGTCCTATAGCGACAACAAACGAGGTAAAGGCAGCGCATAGTGTGGTGACAGTTGTAAAGACGTTTGATGCTCGTTGCGGGGCAAGTGCACTCACAAGAAGAACAGCCAAAGCTGCTCCTAAAAGAATAATTTGTGGCATTAATGCCCACCAATTAACTGATGGTCCGACGAATCCAAAGAGTTGTGGGTCTCCCATTAGTGGTCGTCCTCACTTCCGTGGTCTCTCTCTACAACTACGGGATCTCCAAGGTGAGGTTGGACATAATCAGAATGGTATTCAAGGTGTGAAATAAGATCGTTAACGGCTGGTTCTATTCGCTCTAGAAGCGGTTTGGGATAGACGCCCAGAAAAACAATTCCTACTAGGAACGGGGCTAAGACCAAACCTTCTTTAAGACTGAGGTCTGCTGTTTTTTCATCATCTGCCGTTGGTTCACCATGAAAGACCCTCTGATAGGCCCACAGAAGATAAAGGGCCGCGAGGATAACGCCAGTTGCCGCTATGACCGTCCACCAACGGCGTGTTTCATAGGAACCGATCAGAATAAGGAACTCACCTACAAAACCGTTCAATCCAGGTACGCCTATGGACGACAACATGGCGACAGTGAAAACCCCAGCAAAGATTGGTGCGGCAGATTGGATACCGCTGAGTTCTGATATGGCGCGAGTTTTTCTTCTTTCATAGAGCATGCCAACCAAAAGGAATAGTGCTCCAGTCGACAATCCATGATTGATCATCTGAAGCACTCCCCCTTCCAGGCTTTGCGTAGTAAACGCAAAAATGCCCAGAACTATGAAGCCCATATGAGCAACTGAGGAGTAGGCAACGAGCCTCTTCAAGTCCTTTTGCATAGTGGCGACAATTGCGCCGTAGACCACTCCTATAACACCCAATGTGGCCAAGGTTGGGGCCGCCCAAACAGATGCCTCAGGGAATAAGTAAAGACCGAATCGAAGCAACCCATATGTCCCCAATTTCAGCATGACAGCTGCTAGAACCACTGACCCAGCAGTCGGGGCTTGAGTGTGAGCGTCAGGCAACCATGTATGAACTGGGACGACCGGTACTTTGATAACAAACGCGAGCACAAACGCTAAGAAGCAAAGGCGGGCCGTGTTAGTAGATAAGGCTTGACGTTGTGCCAATTCGATGACGTTGAATGTGATGTCTTGGCTGCCGGAGCTCAACGTGGCGACACTCACAATCGCGACGAGCATGAGCGCTGAGCCGGCCATTGTGTACAGAAAGAATTTGGTCGCTGCGTAGCGACGGTCATCGTAACCCCAGCCACCAATCAGCATGTACATGGGTACCAACACGATTTCGAACATCACAAAGAACAGAAAGAGATCAAGTGCTAGGAATGCTCCGAAGGAGCCAGCTTGCAGCATGAGTAGCCACGCCGTGTATGGCTTCGGATCATGATGTGGATCGACTGCAACCAGCACTATTGGAGTTATTAGTCCGGTTAGCACTACTAGCCACAGTGAAATTCCATCGACTCCTACATGCCAGTTGATTCCCAGACTCGGAATCCATGACTGGATCGACTGAAATTGGAATCCCGGGTCATGAACTGAAAACTGAGCCATGACATAGAGAGAAAGTGCTCCCGCTATAGATGCAAAAATGGCACCAATAGGGCGCATCAACTCAGGCCTACTGTTGGGCAACAGGACCACGACCAGAGCACCGGCGATGGGCACGATAATTAACGCGTTCAAGACTGGGAAAGAAGCTGCGCTCTGGGCTGCTAATAGTTGCATCACAGCAGCAGACCCCACGCCAGGACTGCAACTATTGCTAGAGCGCCCACTGCTACTCCAATGGCGTAATTGCGCATATAGCCCGACTGGGTCGGTTGTATTAGTTGACCGAATTTCATGATCAGCCGGCCTACGCCATTAACCGACCCATCAACTATCGCTGCATCAAAGTCTGCCGTCTTTTGGAAGCTTGAGGTTCCAGCCCCGCCAACTACTCGGGCGTATGTTGCATCTACGTACATTGCGTTTTCTAGGAATTCAGGCTCTAAACGTTCTGTGGGAATTCGCCGGGTCAGCCAACTCAGTATCGCTATCGATATTCCAACGAGTCCAGCAATAACTGATATGACAGCCAATGCGATCTTCGTTGGGGTTCCTGAGGAGAAATGGTGTGGATGGTGGAAGATTGGTTCAAGAAAATGTTCCAGAACGAGCCAGTCTTTGACAAGCGGCAAATTGATCGCTCCACCAGCTATCGCTGCTCCGGCAAGCACACACAACGGAGCAGTCATCGTCCATGGTGATTCATGCGGGTGAACTTCATCTTCCCAATTTTGTCGGCCAAAGAACACCAGGATTACTTGGCGACTCATGTAATAAGCCGTAAGTAGTGCTGTAACCAAACCAACGAACCAAAGCAAGGGTCCAATATTTTTTTGTTCCCAGGCAGCTAGCAATATTTCATCTTTAGACCAGAATCCAGCAAATGGTGGGACTCCCGCTATCGCCAGCCATCCGACAATGAACGTGCCTGCTGTTATGGGCATAACTGCCCGCAACGCTCCCATCTTTCGCATGTCCTGTTCATCGTGCATACCGTGAATAACTGAACCTGATCCCAAGAACAACAACGCTTTGAAAAATGCGTGAGTGATCACATGAAAGATCGCTGCGACATACGCTCCAGAACCAATAGCAAGGAACATGTAGCCCAGCTGGCTGACGGTCGAATATGCCAAGACTTTTTTGATGTCGTGCTGGGCAACCGCGCACAGGGCAGCAAACAAAGCGGTTGCCGCGCCTATAACCGCGATGATTAGCAACGCATCCTCAGTCAGAACATTGTTCATTCGAACCAGTAGATAGACCCCTGAGGTCACCATGGTTGCCGCGTGCACCATTGCCGAAACTGGCGTCGGTCCTTCCATGGCGTCGGGTAACCATACATATAAAGGCAACTGAGCAGATTTGCCTGCTGCAGCGACAAAAAGCAGAAGCGAAACAGCTGTGCCGGTTGCCGCTGACATAGCTGGCGAGTGAGAAATTTCTGTGTAAGTAACCGTGCCTAGAGCTGACCAGATAGCGAATGTGGCGATCATGAATCCCCAATCGCCCACACGGTTTGTAACGAAGGCCTTTTTGCCGGCTGTAGCAGCGCTTTCTCGTCGATGCCAGAAAGAAATAAGGAAATAGGAACAGGCTCCAACCCCTTCCCATCCAAGAAAAGTGACGACCAGGTTGTTCCCGAACACCAGCATGAGCATCGAGAATAAGAAGAGGTTTAGGTATAAGAAAAACTTTGAGTACTTGGGATCTCCATGCATGTATCCGATCGAATACAGGTGAATTAAAGCTCCGACACCCGTAACAAATAACGCCATGGTGATCGATAGGGGATCAACTAGAAATCCAGCTTCGACCTTTAAAGACCCGGCTGGAAGCCATTCGAAAAGAATGAATTCGTAAGAACGGTCGCCCGAGTGGCCATCTCTTCCCAACAGTCCCAAGAAAACTACAAATGTTGCTATGAAGGATGCGCCTGCTGCGGTTGTAGCAATCCACCCTGCTCGGGGTTCACCAATGGTGTGCCCGATCAGTAGCAACAAAAAGAACCCAAGTAGCGGAAGGGCCGGGATAAGCCAAACTAGTTCAACCATAAATCAGCCCTTCAGCACCGAAAGGTCATCCGCTGTGGTACCGGGTTGACGACGCAGAATCGCGACTACCAGCCCTAATCCGACAACTACTTCAGCTGCTGCGACCACGAGCACGAAAAAGACGACGGTTTGACCTCCAATATCATCTAGTTCCCGGGCAAACGCTACGAAGCTCAGGTTCACGCCATTCAGCATTAGTTCAACGCACATCAGCATGACCAGAGGGTTACGACGAATTAAAAGTCCAGTTCCTCCGATTACAAATAACAAAGCACCGAGGACGAGGTACCAGCCTGTGGTGATTTCCATCAGGCTTCACTTCCTTCTTCGGTTACGGAATCTAAAACTTTCTTTGGTTTTCGCGCTAGTACGACAGCTCCTATGACGGCAATCACCAACAGCAATGAGGTCAATTCAAATGCGTAGACATAGTCAGAAAATAAAGAACGGGCTAACAGCCGAACATTTTCGTCTCCTGTTGCTGATCCACCCATTGCCTCGGCCCCGGTAACGGGATCTTTAACGACAATGATGAGGACGCCAAGCATGGCAAGCGAACCAGCACCAAACAAAAGGGCTGCCCATTTTTGAATGGGTAATACAGATAGCTCTAAATTTTGGGCTCGATCAACTCCTAGCAACATGATGACAAATAGGAACAAGACGACTATCGCTCCCGCATAAACAATGACCTGGACTGCAGCAAGAAAGTGGGCCTCTTGGGCTACGAACTGAACTGCTATGCCAAATAACGTCATCACCAACATCAATGCTGAATGAACTGGATTACGAGCAAGAATGACTCCCAAAGCTCCTGTGAGACATATCGCTGCAGCGAGGATAAAGACAACGGTGTCAACCATTAATGAACATCCTCCGACTTGTTATGTTCCTCAGTCAGTGCCTCGGGTTTTTCATCGGAGGGTGCATCGTGCTGGCCTAATTCAGGGTTTCGCGTGCCATAGCCAAGTTCGCCACTCCACCCGACTCGATTTTGATAATTAGGGTTCCCTGCCGACGCAGTGGCACGCATCCAACCAGATGTGGCTAGATCATCGCCGTCATGCCAAAGTTCCCACGGTTGACGTTGAGGGCGACCATCGTCTCCCACGACTAGTTCGTTCTTTGTATAAATCGCATCTGATCTGTTGGCAAAGCTAAATTCGAAAAGCTTGGACTCTGTAATGGCTTCTGTGGGGCACGCTTCAACACACAGGTCGCAATGGATACACCTTAAATAATTAATCTCATAGACGTATCCATAACGTTCCCCTGGGGACACAGGGTCTGATTCAGAGTTATCAGCGCCCCTGACGTATATGCACCTAGCTGGACACACGCCTGCACAGAGTTCACAACCAATGCATTTTTCCATGCCATCTTCGTACCGATTAAGGACATGTCGGCCATGAAAACGCGAGGGTTTGGGACGTTTCTCTTTCGGATACTCAGTTGTAACTCTTTCTTCGAAGAGTTTCATGAACGTGACCTTGAAGCCATCGAGATATCCCATTACGCCTCCTCTAATTCATCTTGGAAGGCGCGATCTCCGGCTCGAAGTCCCGCTAAGAGAAGAGCAGTTCCAATAACCAACGCAATGAAGGCAGCACCGTATGTTGCTACCCAATTCCAGTTGTGGGCCGCTCGGAGTTCTTTGAGACTAATGAACATCAGCCAGAAAAGAATTAATGGGATGAGGACTTTCCATCCCAGGTGCATGAGCTGGTCATAGCGAAGCCTCGGAAGGGTGGCTCGAAACCAGACAAATACAAACAAGAAAACTAAGACCTTTAAGAGGAACCAAATAGTTGGCCAGAACCAAGTCATTCCGAACAGAATCGGTCCAGCTGGCCCTCCGAAGAAAAGAGTGACCATGATCGCCGACATGGTGATCACATTCATGAATTCCGCTAAGAAGAAAAGGGCGAAGCGGATTGAGGAATATTCCGTGTGAAAGCCCCCGACCAGCTCTTGCTCAGCCTCTACTAGGTCAAATGGTGGTCTGTTCAGCTCAGCTGTTGCGGCAATGAGGAATACGAGGAACGGGACAATGCCCGAGGAAACAACGAACCATCTAGTTATGCCGCCTGATTGAGCGGCGACAATTCCATGAGTGGAAAGAGTGCCTGCGAGGATTACAACCACGACCGTAGCCATTCCTAGTGCAGCCTCATAGGAGATGGCCTGTGCCGAAGCACGCACTGAACCTATAAGTGGATATTTTGAGCCAGATGCCCACCCCGCGAGCATCACTCCGTAAACCGCGATTGATGACATGGCAAGTAGAAGAAGAATTCCGATGGGGGGATCAGCTACTTGTAAATATGTCTCTCGCCCAAAGATGGTGACAGTTCCCGATGAACCACTACCAAATGAGCCACCTATGGGTACAACAGCAAAGGAAAGGAACGCCGTAACCGCTGCTATGTATGGCGCCAGCCGAAAAACTAGGGGGTCAGCATTTTCTGGCCGAAGATCTTCCTTGAAAAAGAACTTCACACCGTCGGCAAAGGTTTGTAGCAATCCCCACGGGCCCGCCACATTAGGGCCGATCCGGTTCTGCATATCGGAGATCAGTTTTCTCTCAAACCAAACCATAAACATGGTCGCGACAAGCAAAAAGGTAAAGGCCACCAACACTTTGACAGCCATAATGCCAATGTCGCCGAGATCAACTCCATCGATAAAGAGCGGGTCCCCCGTCACAACGTTTCAATCCTGATGTCGTTGATGACCGCAGTAGCATCTATGAATCGATTAGCGCTTCCGCCTGGTTGGTTAAATGGCAGTACCGCGGTTCCCCTTTGGACTTTGTCATCAGCTACCACCGTCAGGTTTTCGGTAGCTCGGGTGGAAATGACCCGGACTTCAGTGCCACTTGATATACCCAGCCGTTGGAGATCATTCGAGTGAACTTTGATACTCGGTGATTCTGCTAGATGGCGAAGGGACGGGCTGTGGGCTGTTGTGGTAGCTGCATCCCATAGTTTCCGGCCGCTAATAAGTCGCAACCCATAGCCATCTGCAACTGGTGTGTCTCTAGGAGCCAGCAAAGTTAGGTCTATAGAACTTTGCTGGACCAAAATTCCTTCGAACGTTTCGTGACTAAGCACTCTTTCCAAAGTGACGCCCGCGTGGCTAGGGGCGACTTGTTCAATTTCTCGCCAAATGTCTTCTTTGGAACTTAACTCCAAGTCGCCACCTAGACGCCAGGCCAGCTCCGTAGCGATCATCCAATCATCGCGAGTTGATCCTGGGGGAGTAATTTTTTGAGTGACCCTACTGATACGACCTTCAATATTGGTCGTCGTGCCACTTTGCTCTCCGTACGCCGTAGCTGGCAAAACAATGTCAGCTTGAGCGACAGAAGAGGTGACAAAGTTATCGATCGCTATAACTGCTTTAGCCTTTTGAATGGCTTCCGCGGCCAGATTTCGGTCGGGGAAATCGGAGAGCGGATCTGCTCCCAAAAGGATCAAGGTTTCGATTTGTCCTGCAACGGCAGCCTGAAGCATTTCAGTAGTTCCAAGACCCTGTTCTTTGGGGATATGCGTCCATTTCTGGGTAATCATCGCGCTGGGGTTATCGATTCTGGTGCGCCCTGGGAGGAACCCGGGAGCGAGACCCATATCTAACGCTCCCCGTACATTTCCTCTCCGCAGTGCGGGCAGGAAAGTAGCGTGCGGAAGTTCGGCTCGAATTACCGATGCTGCAGCTACTGCTGGGTCTGCCGATTCAGCAACCGATGACCGTCCTAGAACTGTTACAACAGAGCCATCGCGGAGTTGTTTTGCGAGCGGGTCGTCGCTGCTCAGCAATTCGCTGAGGGTCTTTGCCGCTTCACCTGATTGGCAACGAATTGAACGCTGAGCATATGGCTCACTTCCCGTTGCCGCGGCTCCTATTTGAACTACTTGGGTTCGACCCTTTGTAGCAGCACCCCGGAGTCGAAGATGAAGTATCGCAAGCTCTTCTTTGAGGTCTGGACCGATTACTAAAACCGTGTCAGCTTCACACGCATCTGCAATCGTCGCTGGCGGGAGACCTAAGACCAGCTCCGCCGGGAGACCATCTCCTAACTGCGCGTCAATATTGTCAGTGCCGATCACTGATCTAGCGAATTTTGACCAGGCATATGCATCTTCATTCGTCAAACGTGATCCGCCAATAATCCCCACCCCTTGAGGACCAGCGCGACGAATAGCTTCAGCTGAGCTCGCTAGTGCTGAACCCCAGTCAGTTCCTATTAGTTGCCGTTGGTTATCTGGGTCTCGGACATAAGGCGAGGTGAGACGCTCGTCACTATTGACGGCCTCAAAGTTAAATCTGCCCTTGTCGCAAAGCCAACCATGGTTTACCGATTCTACGTCGACGCCTAGATATCGAACGAGTTCGTTTCTTGAGGATTGAATCGCAATTCGGCAACCCATCGAACAGGTCGTACATGTTGATTCGTTCTCTTCTAGATCCCATGGACGTGCCTTAAACCGATAAGGGGCAGCAGTCAAAGCTCCTACTGGGCAGATTTGGACAGTGTTCCCTGAGAAATAGGAGCTAAAGGGTTCGTCGGGAAATGTCAGTACCTGGGTCGAATTTCCCCGCTCCGTGAAATGAATGAGCGGGTCACCAGCAATCTCATCAGCAAACCGAGTGCAGCGGTCACAAAGGATGCATCGCTCCCGGTCTAAGTGAACTAAATCTGAAATTGGGATTGGTTTTTCGTAGTGACGTTTTTCTTCTACGAATCGTGATTCACCTGGCCCATATGCAAGTGTTTGATCTTGGAGCGGGCACTCGCCGCCTTTGTCACAAACAGGGCAGTCCAGCGGATGATTGACTAGAAGGAACTCAAGAATCCCTTCTTGTGCCCGTTTGGTATCTTCCGATTCGGTATCGACAACCATTCCCTCGGATACGGGGACCATGCATGACGGTTGGAGCATTGGACCGCGACCAGTATCAACGTCGACTAAACACATGCGGCACATACCGACAGGTGACATCCGCTCGTGGTAGCAAAATCTGGGGATATGAACTCCAGCTCGATCAGCAGCCGCAATGAGCATCTCACCCGGTTGGGCTTCTATTTCGGTGCCGTTGACTGTAACGGTGACTTCACTTACGTCTTGATCAGACATCGACGGCCACCTCGATCATCGTTTTGTTTTCGTTACCAGCCACTTTTGCTTCAAATTCTTCTCGGAAAAGAGTCAGTGCAGAATGGATTGGGGCAAAGGCAGATGGGCCAACAAAGCAGATAGTGGTCATCCGATACGGGAAAGGGACAGCCTCAATACCTTTCGATGGAACCGCAGCATGGGGAAAGTCACCCGGGCAAATTGTTTCTCCAACTTCAATCAACAATTCAAGGTCTCGCGGAGTTCCTCGACCTGTAACAACCCTTCGAAGTATTTGTTCGAGCCAAGTTCCACCTTCTCGGCAGGGCACACATTTGCCACAGGATTCATGGGCATAAAACTTGGTCAAAGTAAGGGCCGCCGCAGGAATATCGGTGGTCTCGTCCATCACCATGATCGCGCCAGATCCCAACATCGATCCTTGAGGGCCTATTTGGCTGGCTTCGAAAGGCAAGTCAAGTTGGTCGGGGGTAAACCAAGGTGCCGAGCCGCCGCCGGGCACAAATGCTTTCAGTTGGTTGTCATCTCGTATTCCTCCGCACATGTCGTTGCCGTATAACAAGTCGCGAAAGGTAGTTGTGCCGTTAACGATTTCATATACGCCTGGTCTCTTTACATGACCGCTGACGGCGACCATACGGGTACCGGGTGAGCTTTCGGTCCCGATAGCTGTAAATGCGGCTGCGCCATGTTGAACAATCCATGGAAGGTTGGCCAAAGTTTCAACATTGTTAACGATTGTTGGTTGCCCATATAAGCCTATAGAAGCAGGGAAATAGGGAGGTTTTAATCTCGGCATCCCGCGATTTCCTTCAAGGCTTTCGATTAGAGCTGTTTCCTCGCCGACTACGTAAGCCCCTGCTCCCCAATGCAACACAATGTCAACGGAGAAGTCGCTCCCCAAAATATTCTTCCCCACATAACCAGCTTCATAAGCATCATTCAGAGCTTGAGCAACGCGTTCTTGTGCTACCGCCATTTCGCCGCGGATGTAAAGAAAACATTGGCTAAGGCCGACCGCATAACAAGCAATCAAACATCCTTCGATGAGCTGGTGGGGGTCTAGTTCCATCAACAGACGGTCTTTATAAGTTCCGGGCTCGGACTCATCGCCATTAACAACTAGATATCGAGGCCACACTCCTGGCGGGCAAAATCCCCATTTAACACCGGCGGGAAAGCCAGCACCGCCACGGCCGAGCAATGTCGCATCTCTGACTTCGTTGTGAACTTCTTCTGGGTTTTGATCTAAAGCTTTTCTTAGAGCCTGATAGCCATCTGTCGCCTCATATCGCTCAAGAGTGTACGAGTCTTCATAATCGAAACGAGCAGTAACAATCCGCGGGGTTTCATTAGCAATGAACCCAGGGGCATGGACAATCGGAGTCCCAGTCATTTCACTCACTGGGTTTCTCCATCTTCACTTAACCAAACTGGCGCGATTGTGACTTCTTCAGGCGGTACAGCACCTACTGATCGATCTTCAGGTATGTGCTGGCGAATTTGTGACAACACACCATGATCAGGTACCCCATGATCGGGTGACACAAGTTCCTCAAGTAGTTCGTCAAACTGATCTGCAGTGACTCTGTATTGGTGTCGATAGTTGACTTGTAGGCAGGGAGCTTCAGTACACGCTGCCTGACATTCCGCACCTTCTAAAGTGAATAGTCCATCAGCGGTGGTACTCCCAGATTTCACGCCGAGTCGCGACTCAGCATGTTGCATCAAGTCACCTGCACCCATCAGCGCACATGACATTGTGGTGCAGATGTTGATTACGTATTTACCAACCGGGTGGCGTTTAAACATCTCATAAAAGGAACACGTGCCCAGCACCTCGGCGCTAGTAGTGCCTACTAACTCCCCTATCTGGGTCATCGCCTCATCCGTGACCCAGCCTTCTTGTTCTTGGGCTAAGTGCAGTAGTGGAATCATGGCTGAACGCGGTTTGGGATACCGCCCGATAATTTCTTCTGCTATCACTAAATTCTCGTCGGTAAAAAATGTCATCTATCAACCTCTCCCATAATCGGGTCGATCGATGAGATGACAGCTATGGCGTCGGCAAGAAGACCTCCATGAATCATGTGCGGGAGTGTCTGCAGATTTACAAAAGACGGCGCACGGATATGCATGCGCTGGGGTTTGGGTCCACCGTCAGATATTAAGTAACAGCCTAATTCTCCTCTAGGTGATTCGACCGCCGTGTAAACCTCACCTGGTGGGACCTTGAAGCCCTCTGTAAAAATCTTGAAATGGTGGATTAGGGCTTCCATCGATTCATCAATACGAGCACGCGGCGGTGGGGTGACCTTCCTATCTTCAGTTCGATACGGGCCTTCGGGCATCATTTCTATGCATTGTTCAACAATGCGCATCGACTCTCGAATCTCGTTAAGTCGGATTGCATAACGGTCAAAGGTGTCACCGTACGTGCCCACGACAATGTCAAAATCAACCTGGTCGTAGGCCAAGTACGGCGTCGCTCGACGAAGGTCCCAAGCGAAACCTGTTGACCGTAATATTGGACCGGTCGCACCTAAGGCAAGTGCTTCTTCAGTGGTAATAACTCCAATGCCCTGAGTTCGTTCGCGCCAGATAGGTTGCCCGGTCATCAGGACATCAAATTGTTCGAGTCGTTCAGGTAGGACCTGGAGAATATTCTGAATGTCTTCTCTCCATCCATCTGGAAGGTCTGCTGCTACACCACCTGGCCTGATGTAATTGTGGTTCATTCGTAAGCCGGTGACTTTTTCAAAGAAGCGAAGTACCTCTTCGCGTTCCCTCCACCCGTAAATCATCATGCCTACGGCGCCTAGGTCCATTCCGTTCGTAGCTAGAAATAAAAGATGTGATGACATTCGGTTCAGCTCACACATGAGCATCCGAATCCAAGTTGCTCTATCGGGGATTTCTACTTCAAGTAAAGCTTCAACCGCCAAGGAGAACGTCAACTCGGTGAACAATGGTGCTGCATAGTCCATTCGGGTGACATTCGTCGGTCCCTGCAGATACGTCAGGTCTTCTGCGGTTTTTTCCATGCCTGTGTGCAGATAACCGATAACAGGCTTTGACCGCAGAACTGTCTCCCCTTGCAATTCCATGGTCACACGGAGGACACCATGAGTTGATGGGTGTTGGGGGCCAATGTTTAATGTCATATCTTCAGTCTCAATTTCTACAGACAC
>CAJWBN010000017.1 GCA_913020735.1 uncultured Acidimicrobiaceae bacterium | reverse complement strand
CGTTCTGCATCGGTTAACAGAGCTGAGGAGTTGATAGCCACCGCAAGTATCAACCCGGCTAAGCCGCTCAGGAATACTTTCCCTGCTGGAAAGCCGCTCGTATTAGCTTGCAGATCAGGTTCGGTGCTGGTTTTATCATTCATCAGAATTGGAAATAAATGAAGGGGGCAACTCCCTCCGGCCCGAACAAGTCAATTAGGACGAGTCCGAATCCGAAGGCCAGGCCCTGCGTCAGTATTTTTTGTTTATTCAACCAGCGTTTCAGGTCCTCGGATCTTGAATACGGAAGAAATTGCGCGATCAGCATGGCAGTTAGAACGAGGATCAAAAACGCGCTGGATAATTCCCCTGAACTAGGCGGGCTGGCTATCGCCCTCAGCACGTCAAGTGCCGACGAAAGAGAATCTGCCCTGAAGAATATCCAGGCAAAACAAACGATATGAAAAGTGACAAACCAGCGGACCACAGGACGGGTTTGCTGATTCGGCAACATTCGCTCTACGGCTAGTGCTAGCCCATGGATAAGGCCCCAAATTACAAAATTCCAAGTGCTGCCGTGCCATAAGCCTCCCAAGATCATGGTGATCAGCAAATTGCGGTAGGTGTCAGTTTTCTTACCACGGTTACCTCCTAATGGGATGTAGAGGTAATCACGCAACCATGATGACAACGTTATATGCCACCTTGTCCAGAATTCTCTAAGCGAAAGGGCGCTATAAGGGCGATCAAAGTTAGTCGGAAACTTAAATCCGAGAAGTAACGCAACACCGATCGCTATATCGGTATAGCCAGAAAAGTCCGCATATATCTGGATGGCGTAGCCGTAAACCCCAACGAGTACGTCTTGGCTGCTGTGACTCTCGGGGTTCGAGAAAACATCATCGACTATGGCGCTCGCTAACCAACTAGATATCACGACTTTTTTGAACAAACCTCGGAGTATTAGGTGGAAGGCTTCTCCTGAGGCCACCCGCCGAGGATCTGGACGTTTAGTAATTTGAGGTGCCATTTCAGACGCGCGGACAATGGGGCCGGCTACAAGTTGAGGGAAAAAAGAAAGATAAACCGCGAAATCAAGCATCGGCATCGGTTTGATGACCCTTCGATGCAAGTCAATGACATAGCTCATCGCTTGGAAGGTAAAGAATGAAATACCCACAGGGAGTGTCAGTTCCAACAATGGGATCGCGGCAGTACCACCCAAGATATTTGATAACTCCACAGCGAAAAAGTCGTAGTACTTGAACACGCCTAAAAGCAGGAGATCTCCAACTATCGCGGTGCGCATCCAGTTTGTGGCTAGCTGCTTCCTTCCAGCATGAAGATTCTTATCTATCTGGGTTCCCACCAGCCAGTTTGAGCTAATCGCCCACATGAGAAGAAAGACGAAACGCCAGTTCCACCAGCCATAAAAGAAAAGGCTGGCTCCGAACATGGCGATTTTCCAAATCAACTCGTGTGGGCGCGTCAACCAGTTAAGTAGGAATACGACTAAGAAGAACAGGCCGAAGGCCAGAGTGGGAAAGAGCATCTGTTTATCAAATGGTGAAAGGGCAACGCTATCGTGCCTGGTAAGGCAGGATGGCTCAGTGAGTGACGCTTCATCAAGACTTTTAGTTCAGCCAAAGGATTGGATTGACGCTGATCCAGACCCGCGTACCCGATCTACTCTGGATGAACTGGCCTCTAGTCCCGAATTACTTGCTTCTTATTTCGGTACCAAGCTTTCATTCGGGACAGCAGGACTTCGAGCCGAGCGTGGTGTTGGACCCTCTCGAATGAACCGCGTATCGGTTCGAACAGCGGCACGAGCAATCGGCGGTTACCTACATAGTCGGGGGCTAGCCGAAAATGGAATCGTAATTGGTTATGACGCTCGTCCCGATTCCGATGTTTATGCCATGGATTCCGCTCGTTTGCTAACCGCGATGGGTGTCAGGTGTTGGTTGATTGATGATCATGTCCCGACTCCGGTCGTTGTGTGGCATCAAACAAAGCTCCGCGCTGCCGGAACGATCGTAGTTACTGCTAGCCATAACCCATCAAGGGACAGCGGCTACAAGGTCTACGGCCCTGATGGAACCCAGATCAGACCACCAATTGATAGAGAAATCGAATCGTTAATGGACTTTGATTCTCTGCCAACAGAGACTGATCTAGCCCAGCCCGAAGAGGTCTCGAAACTCGATTCCCGAGACGCTATTTCTTCGTATGTTCGAGCAGTTATCACTCAACCTGCAGCTTTAACTAACGCAAAGTCAATACCGAAATGGGTTTATACACCGCTCTGTGGAGTCGGCGGCGCGACCTTAGAGGCCGCTTGCTCGTGGGCGGGTATGCCGAGCCCAATACGAGTTGATTCTCAGTTCGCACCGGACGGCTCTTTCCCGGATCTGCCTTTCCCAAACCCAGAAGAAGTCGGAGTTCTAGATAAAGCTTTTCAAACTGCTGATAACAACAACGTGGATTTGGTTCTTGCGAACGACCCGGACGCAGATCGATTAGCGGTTGCTGTCAAAACGAAGGACGGCTGGAATCAATTGTCAGGAGACGAGTTAGGTCTGTTGTTATGCGATTACCAGCTCCGCACGACATCTGGAGATAACCGGCTGACTGCTAGCTCGGTCGTGTCTTCTGAAGCTGTTGCCGGACTCTGCGCTATGCATGACGTCGAGCATGTGCGAACGCTTACTGGTTTCAAATGGATTATGGAACCTGCGGTATCGAGACCGGAGAAAAACTGGATCTTCGGCTACGAAGAAGCTCTTGGGTACTCAACAAATAAAGCTGTCTTGGATAAAGACGGTATTTCTGCCGCTATCAAATTTCTGCAAGTGGTGGAGTATCTCAACTCGCGAGACATGGGGCCTTTAGATCGATTAGACGAGTTAGCTCTTGAAATCGGTTTGTTCGTAAGCCACCAAGTAAGTGGACAATTTGAACTAGATACCATCGACACGACGCTCAATATGCTGCGCGATACCCCACCTGAGGTAATCAATGGAAGCCGCATAGTCAGCACCATCGATTGGCTCGATAAGTCCCCTCCTCTAGCAACAAACTTGATTGAACTGAGGTCGGAGGGTGGCATTCGAATAGCTATACGCCCTAGTGGCACCGAGCCAAAGGTAAAAATCTACTTAGAGCAAACCGTTCCCCACCCCGTGGGTGACTTAAGGGCTCTCCGCTCCTCTTGTTTAGAAGAACTGCAGCTGTTGGGTCAAAGCGTTATCTCTTGGTTCAGATAGACCTTGAGATCAAACAAGTTTTCCGGCCAACTGCCTAAGCGAGGTCTCTGGCCTAGGTCCGATGTGTCTTATCACTTCTTCGGCAGCTATGGATCCCAGTTGCCCGCACCTCTCTAGGTCATATCCGCGCGCCAACCCATAAAGCACACCGGAAGCGTATAGGTCCCCAGCTCCAGTCTTGTCGACGACCCTAGCTACTGGATCAGCCCCAATTGAGGTTCTTCCATCTGGAGTAATCAGCACAGAACCATCCGCTCCCATAGTGATTGCCGCTAGGTCAACGCGTTCTTGAATTAGGTCCAGAGCCAGTTCGATCCGATCGACTTCAAATAGAGACATAACCTCATGATGATTGGCAAAAAGAACGTCAACATGGTCATCGATCAAATCTAAAAACGAAGGTCGATGGCGTTCGACGCAGAACTGATCGGAGAGAGTGAGCGCCACCTGCGCTCCATCGCTAATCGCCGACGCTGCATAACGCATTGCAGCCTTTGCCTCAGGTGGGTCCCAAAGGTAGCCCTCTAGGAAAAGCAATTTCGCTCTTGCAATTAGCTCCAGGTCGACATCTGCAGGGGTGAGCCCGTTAGAAGCCCCAAGGAATGTGTTCAACGTTCTTTCGCCGTCAGGCGTAATAAAAACTATGCATCTACCTGTTGGATCATCGGTCGGTGCTCGGGGGGTGGTGTGCTCAATCCCTAATTGAGTCATGTCAGAACTAAATACGTCGCCAAGATCGTCGGTAGCTACCCTTCCGACATACCCGCAACTTCCGCCGAACGATTTGACGCCAATCACGGTATTAGCGGCCGAGCCACCAGATACCGTCACCCGCTCCTCTATCAGGTCGTAGAGCTCCGCTGAGCGTTCCGCGTCAACGAGGTTCATTGCGCCCTTGGTGGAACCAATTTGGTTAATGAAGTCATCTTCCTGGTGAGACAACACGTCCACTAGGGCGTTGCCGAACCCCACAACATCAAGGTCTAATTCAGATTTCGAAGCAGCCATAAGTCTTCTCGTCGGGGACTGTAAAGCACCCTAGCGACTCAACCTCTTGAAGTCTGCAACGGGCCGCTAGGGTTCGTTTTGTGACATCGCAAAACCCCTACCGACTCCCTCGACACATATTGCCAAAACACTACGCTATTGAACTCGAACCTGACCTCGCAGCTGGTTCGTTCGATGGTCAGGTCGTAATAGATCTTGAGGTCGTGACCGAGACCGACACGATCGTTCTAAACGCTGTTGAGCTAGAGATTGAAGACGTTCGCGTCGAACAAGGTGACTCGGTTTCGGCAAGTTCAATCCTTATGGATGAAGACCTAGAGCGAGCCGAGTTTTCTCTGCCGATTGTTCTCCAGCCTGGCCCTGCCCGACTTTTTTGTTCTTTCAAGGGCATTTTGAACGACAAGCTCCGTGGTTTCTATAGATCAACCTGGAATGATGACGCTGGTAACGAACACGTAATCGCGACTACTCAATTCGAGTCGACGAATGCGCGCAGAGCGTTCCCATGTTTCGATGAACCAGATCTTAAAGCCTCTTTTGGTGTGACGTTGAGAGTCGACAACTCGCTAATGACCGTCAGTTGTGGAGAGTTGATTAGTTCTACCCAACTAGAGAATGGCCGTAGAGAAGACCGGTTCGCTGACACCATGACCATGTCTACCTACCTGGTTGCCTTCATCGTCGGCGAGCTAGAGGCAACTGACCCAATAGACGTTGATGGTGTGCCTCTTCGAATAGTGCATGTTCCAGGTAAAGGCGACTTAACTGAGTTCGGCCTGTTAGCAGGCGAATTCAGTCTTAGATGGCTAGTTGAGTATTACGACATTCCCTACCCAGCCGGGAAATTGGACCTCATAGCTGTACCGGACTTTGCATTCGGTGCCATGGAAAACTTAGGTTGCGTTACCTTCAGAGAAACCCTCCTACTATCGGACCCTGACAGAACCACCCAAGCCGAACTAACCCGAATAGTGGATGTCATAGCCCACGAAATAGCTCATATGTGGTTCGGCAACTTGGTCACAATGGATTGGTGGAACGGCATATGGCTCAAAGAAGCATTTGCAACATTTATGCAAGTTGCGACCACCGATGCTTTCAGACCGGATTGGCGTCGCTGGGATGGGTTTTGTACCGAACGAGGGGCCGCCTTCGACACAGACTCTTTAGCGTCTACGAGGCCAATAGAGTTTGAGGTTGTCTCGCCGCAAGACGCTGAAGCGATGTATGACGTATTGACCTACGAAAAGGGTGCTGCGGTAGTTCGAATGCTCGAACAGTTCTTGGGACCGGACGACTTCAGAAGTGGCGTCAAGCATTACTTAACTACTCATAGCTACGCCAACACCACCACCACAGACCTTTGGGACTCTCTAGAAGTTGCAACTGGAGTGCCTGTGCGAGCAGCGATGGACACCTGGATTTTTCAAGGTGGACACCCCAGCATTTTCGTCGAAAAGTCTGCAACGGGAGCGACCGTCAAACAGACTCGCTTTGGCTATAGCGATACAGATCAAGCTTCTTGGCACGTTCCAATAATCGTCCGCGCTCGAGTCGGATCAGCTGAAATCGAAACCCGGTTGCTGCTAGAAGATAGCGAAGCCGCCATTGACCTTGGTGGAGAACCTGATTGGGTAGTCGTAAACGCTGGAGGCCACGGTTTCTACCGTGTTGCCTACGACACCGATCTTCTAGAGGCTCTGTCTAGCCAGGCCCTCGACGTGCTTTCTCCATCAGAGCGTTACGGTCTAGTAGACGATACGTGGGCATCGGTGCTCGCCGGCAATATTGACGCTGAAACACACATTTCGCTAGTAACCGGGTTGGCATCTGAAACCGATCTAGCCGTCTGGCAGCGCATGCTTTCGTCCCTTGAACATCTGCATTCAATCGCCGACGACAAAGGTCGCAACCGATTGGAAGTCTTGATCAGAGATCTATCAACTACTGCTCTTGGTGTTTTAGGCCTCGAACCCTTAGACGGAGAACCTGATTTGGATAGAGAGTTGCGAGCTTTGCTATTCGCGGCTGCGGGCACGACCGGCAACGACAACTCGGTGCGGGATCTAGCTGAGACCATATTTGCTGACAGCAACAACGGGCAAACCACCGAACCTAACCTCACTGCTGCGGCAATTCGCGTCGTCGCTGCTGCAGGTGATGAGAAGATTCACTCAGAAATAGTGGATCTTTATCGAGAGGCCCAAACCCCTCAGTTAGAAGTTCGTTATCTGATGGCGCTACTCGAAGTCGAAGGGGTTTCACTCTTTAAGAAGACCCTAGACCTCTTCAGTAACGAGGTTAGAACTCAGAACGCCCCGTACCTGCTGGGAGCTGCAATGAGTCATCGCAGCCACGGTTTCTTAGCGTGGGACTTGATTCGAGATCAGTGGGAAGAATTAAACAAAAAGTTTCCCCAAAATTCGATACCCAGGATGGTGGGTGGAATTCGTTCTTTATCTACTCCACAACTCGCTTCTGAAATTCACGATTTTTTCCAAGAACACCCAGTCCCTCAGGGGCAGCTCACACTTGATCAGCATCTGGAGAAATTAACGGTCAACGTTGCATTGCGTGAACGAGAGGGCAACAGGATCGGGGGCTGATTCTAGTTCGGTAGCTCGTCTGGCAGAATGAAGAGATGTTCGGTCGTCCAACTCGCAGAACGCTGGGTCCTCGGTACACCTTGTGGTCATCGTTGATTTCAGTTGTGGCGGTGTTCGCTTTGGTCTGGGCAGTTATCTATTGGTCGGGATCGGTATTCGATTGATGAAAGTTCTCAGACGGCAAGCCCGGATTATTTAACTGCCGGGCCTCGGCACCTTCAGCACGGCTAAGTTCGCTCCAGCGGTACATCAGCGCCACGATGGTGCCCCACACAACTGGAATTCCACCAAGCTTCATGACCAAACCCGCGAGCTGCTGATCGGTGGTTGCGCCTAGTCCGTGCACTCGAGGTGCTAATTCATAGGTCGCGTATAGGGGGAACGTAGCGAAAGTCAGAAACCCACCCGGAACTGCAGGTATGACGCCTAAAGATAGGAAGAGATAGGCCATGCGCCCCGGGTAGCTAGTCATGCGGTGTTCCGGTATTGGAGACAGCAAAGGAGCCCAGACTAGAAGTCCCCCAACTAGCCACAACAAATCCATTCCAAAAGATCCAAATTGGCTCGCCCGAAAGGTATCTACTGCCCATGGTGAATGGCTGAAAATCAGGATCCCGTTGAAGATCACTCCAGCTGCTACTGGCTTCGCGCAACGCCCTAGAAAGCGATATAAACGCAACCGTCCAGCTATTCGTCTCGCCATCCATTCGGGCACTCCTAGCAACAAAAGCGGTGCTACAGCCATTGTGTAGATGAGAAATTGCAGCATGTGAGCCGAAGCCAAGTAGCTAGCTCCTAACAATCCAAGAGGCCAATCAGTAGCAAGCCACAAGAGAAACATGGCCCCAATAAAAAAACGGTTCTGAGATTTCCCGACGGTGTGACCTTTTGGTGCTCTGCGTTGAAACAAGAAGTACGGAATGATTAGACAGAACATCGCTAGCCAGATTCCTGGATAAGCGCGAAAACTCCAGGACCACGGCTCTTCAAGCGTTGAGCACCAAAACCTCAAAGGATTAGCCCTTTTCTTTTTACCGCGAGGGGGTTCTAACCTGGACGCTATCGGAGGGTTGCAAGGATTGGCAGGTCACGTGTCCATGTTGTTTGTCGAGTTGGATGCGGGTATTGGGTTCGACCCAAGTCGTCTGGGGCGAATGCAAAGACACGGCCGTCGTGTCCTATATCCCCAACCTCTCCATTTTCGTCTACTGCCGATGTCGCTATTAGGGCAGAAAATTGCCTCTGAACGTCAATCAACATCTCTTCTGTGCCCGTCAAACCTATGAAGTCGGTACTGAATTGATCGAGGAAGGCCCTCATCGCTTGAGGGGTATCGGTGTCAGGGTCGACTGTGACGAACAGGACTTTAATGTTGGGCGGCATCCCAGGCCGGGCTAAGACATCGCTCAGTTGGGACAAGTGAACTGGGCAAATATCTGGACAGGTGGTGAACCCGAAATAGACAAGGCGCACTGCACCTGTCGTGTCTGCGCGCATGGCAAAGGGTTGGCCTTGGGTGTCAGTAAGCACTGGGTCCGGCATGATCTGTGGCTGATCTACTTCTAAACCGGCGAAAACGCCCTCGTCAGCAGTGTCGGCGCAGCCACTGATCATCAACAACAAAAACAGTGCGCTCAGCCCAGACCTACCAAAACGGCTCCAAGCTGAAATTTTTCTAACTGGTGTGGAGGTGAGGGGAATTGAACCCCTGGCCTCTTCGATGCGACCGAAGCGCTCTACCAACTGAGCTACACCCCCATAGGGACGTTTGGACGATACAGCAAAACTGATCGATGCAGGGCGTTGGGAAGACGACTTCATTGGGCCGCTATAGCTATTTGGTGGCGCTTCGTCCAGTGCCATCGTCTGCGAGCTCTCCAGCTATAGCTATTTGTGGCTTTAGATAATGGATTTGAGCAAGTCGCTCAATCTCTTTTTTGCGTCGCTGGTTCAGCAGAACAAGGTAGGTAACTAAGGCAAGATCAAAAAACATATGGGTTAATCCCACAATCGCGAGACCTCCCGCAACCCACCCAAACAGAGTTATACCGGAACCTAGAGCCAGGAGACGCAACACATCGCGACGTCGCACAGCGGCCTCACGACTGTTGTTAGGGATCGAACTTCTCGGCCGGCGGTAAATACCCCTTCGGTCTACTGTCGCTACACGGGCCCCAAACGGCGCCGGCACGCCAGATGCCGGCGATGAATGAGACAAAGTATTCAGCTGCCGTTGCCAAGCCATCATTGGCGTTCGACGACCCCCGCGATACATGAACGCGCGAACCCAACCTGGGACCAGCACCAACGCCCACACAAAAGCCAGAGCAAGGAGAACTATTTCGGTCAAGTTGACTGTCCTCCTACCCGTCGTCCATGAACCAGCCGGCAAGATAGCGATAACTGCCACGGCACATACAAGGATGAGCCTGGGCAGCAATGGCATCCAAAGCTAGATACGGCCAACTAAGTATTACGAGCCGGAGCGGTAGATGCAATGGTCCACTTCCATTAAGCAGAAATTAGTTGTGCATGGAGTTAATCTCGACTGTACGGGCCCGACTTCCCACCGGTCTTTTCCCAGAGCGCTAAATCAGTGATCACCATGTTTTTGTCCACTGATTTACACATGTCATAGATAGTTAATGCAGCAATGGAACAGGCAGTTAACGCCTCCATTTCCACTCCAGTGCGATCAAGGGTCTCAACCTCCGCAGTAACAGCGACGTGTGTTTCTTCTAATTCGAACTCAATCGAAATCGACCCGATCATTAATGGATGACACAAGGGGATCAACTCGGACGTCCGTTTGGCAGCTTGAATCCCCGCGACTCTCGCTACCGCCAAGACATCACCTTTAGAAGCATCTCCCTTTGCGATAACGGCAGCAGTGGTAGCTGCCATTTCTATGCGACATTTCGAAACCGCGCGACGTCGAGTCATTTCTTTACCAAGGACATCAACCATATGCGCTTGACCAGACGAATCCAGATGCGTTAACTCCGGCTTTTCAGGTTGAGACACCTTTCAACCTCCGATCTGGCTCATAGTGCGTTTAGGACGAATAAAATTGACTTGACCGATAGCGTGGCCCGCCCATTTAGTTCCGACTGCATCTGCTATCGCATTTGCCACCGCAACGTCTCCGGAATCACTTCGAAGAAGCGACCGCATATCAAATTCATCTACGGCGAAAAGGCAGGTCCGAAATTGACCTTCTGCTGTTAAACGAACTCGGTCACAGTTACCGCAGAACGGTTTGGTGACTGAAGCTATAACTCCTACTTCACCATTCCCATCGGCGTATCGCCATCTCTCAGCGGGTTCATTGCCACGTACCACCGGCTCTATAGGAATGGCCCGGCCAATAGTTTCGACTATTTCTTGGGCTGGGACCACGACACTTTCATTCCAGACATCTCCGGCTTCAAGTGGCATGAACTCAATAAAGCGGACGGTGACCCCTTTGTTTCTTCCAAATTCCGCGAAATCTAATATCTCGTCCTCGTTGATTCCCCTCATCATGACTGCGTTTATCTTTACGGGATTAAGTCCGGCCTCGATGGCAGCATCAATTCCACTTAAGACACGGTCGAGTTCGTCGCGTCTCGTTAACTCTAGAAATCGGTCTTTGCGCAGCGAGTCAAGACTTATATTGATCCGTTTCAGGCCTGCATCAGCTAGCGCTGCGGCATGGAGTCGCAGGGTGGCCCCGTTAGTAGTCAACGCAACATCTACCCCTAAACGAGCCAAGCGCTGCACTAATTCAGGGAGATGAGCTCTGACAAGAGGCTCTCCTCCGGTCAGGCGGATGCCACTAAATCCAAAATGTTGAATACAGATGCGAGCAAACCGCTCTATTTCTTCAAAAGATAGAATTTCTTCTCTCGGGAGCCATTGCATTCCCTCTGCCGGCATGCAGTACTGGCATCGGAAGTTGCAACGATCAGTGACAGAAATCCGAAGATCACGAACTGTTCGACCATGTGGGTCTACTAGATCTTGGGCTATGACTTCTTCGTGCATGATGACTCAAGGGTAGCGATCTGTCGCTGTCGACACCTGTTCACCTACTTTAAGGTCAATTAAGAAGCAGCACATCAAGCTGTTCGCCCGCTTCACAACCTTCCCCATCAGGCAAAACAGCAAGAGCGTTGGACCGCGCCATTGATGCCAACATGTGTGAGCCCTGACCGGACACCGGGTATACAACCGTTGCGCCGTTTTCATGTTCGGCAATTACTCGGGCGTAATGGATTTTCCCATCTGTTCTCCTACCCAGCGCTTCGCCCGCAATTCCTTTAATCGCTGGCCTGATCGGTTCTTTGAACCCCATCATCGAACGAAGCCCAGACCGAGCAAACAATTCATATGAAACCATTGAGGAGACCGGGTTCCCGGGGAGACCAAAGATCGGCGTTCCGCTAATAGTTCCGAATGCGAGTGGTTTCGCTGGCTTGATCGCAATTTGCATCCATCTCATATCTCCTATCCGATCAAGAACCTTCTTTACATAGTCAAAATCACCCATGCTGACGCCACCAGAAGTAATCACCGCGTCGCAGTCGTGAGCTCCCTGAGTCAAGGCTTCTTCTATAGCTTGCTCATCATCGGCTATAAGCCCGAGATCGACCGGCATAAAGGCATCTCCGCTCAGCAGTGAAAGTAAGGTTCTTCGATTCGAATCACGTATTTGTCCGGGTTCGAGATGTCCGCCATCATCTACTAGTTCATCACCAGTAGACATAACCCCTACTCTTAGTCGCGGGTAGGTCTGGATCTCTTGAAGACCCAAACTACAAAGAACCCCTAGATGTCCAGCTGTAAGTCGCGTTCCTATTGGAAAAACCAGATCTCCTTTGGATACGTCATCACCTGCGGGCCGTATGTGGTTGCCCCGCTCAACCTGCGCTTCAATCGTTACGGTCTCTCCGTCAATCGAAGTCTTTTCAACCATGACGATTGCATCTGCACCATCGGGTATAGGCGCGCCGGTCATAATTCTGCTCGCTTGACCCGGGCCAACCGATTGGACGGGGCTGTGCCCCGCGGCAATTGTTTCAACAACTTCCAACTGAACCGGGATAGTGCCTAGATCAGCCGAACGAACAGCGAAACCATCCATTGCTGTGTTAGCAAAGGGCGGTAGCGATTCAGTCGCTGTGACATCGACTGCAGTAACCAGCCCTAAGGCATCAGCTACATTCGTCTCAACCGCTGCTTGAGGCACACAGCGGTCCATCACATAAGCTCGAGCCTCTTCGATCGGAATCATGTGCCAAAATCTAGTGCCGATAGGGCCCCGCTGTCGTTCCTTATCGGCAGGTGTCTGCTTCGCTAGTCGTCGGTAGAATTTTCGTCGGCCTTCAAGGCCCGCCAGGAGCTAACCCGTAAATATGCCTACCTACCAATATCGCTGCACAACTTGCGACGACCAATTCGAAATCCGTCAATCTTTCTCGGATGACCCAATCACTGTCTGTCCCATTGAAAGCTGCGGAGGCGAAGTAAAGAAGGTCTTTGGAAACGTAGGAATAGCCTTCAAAGGCAGCGGCTTTTACAAAAATGACAGTCGGTCCGGAAGCAACAAACAGTCTGATTCAGCTAAATCTGGTGAAAGCAGCAAACAGCCAACTACTTCTTCGAAGGGCGAATCTTCATCGTCTGACTCCGCGAGCAAATCCTCTAGTTCGGTCGACAAGGCTTCTAGCTCCAATTCACCGAAAAAGGCCAAAGATTAAACAGCAATCAGAAATCATCGTTGATTTAGCTTCATGACGCCTAGATATTGGGTCAGCGCGCCAATAAAACCATCGCGACGGCCAACGCCAGACAAACGCGGTATGCCGCAAAGCCCGCGTAGCTATGCGTCTTCACCCATCGGAGCATTACGCGTACAGCCAACCAACCAGTAACGGCTGAGGAAATAGTTCCTGCCGCCAGGACACTCCACATTCCATTCGGTAAACCATCGGAAATCAGCCCGATCAGTCTGTACAACGCAGCTCCGCCAATAATTGGCAAACCCATGAGAAAGGCAAGACGAGCGGCGTCAGAGCGATCGTAGCCAAGAGTTCTAGCAACCGTGATGCCAATCCCGGATCGGCTCACGCCGGGGAATAACGCGAGGCATTGGCCGCACCCGAGTACCGCTGCACGCCAAATGGTCAGATCTTGCGTGGCGGGTTGCGCTTTAACTCCCCGATCAACCAGCCACAGTAGAACGCCGAAGACACCTAACCCACTAGCGATCAAACCAATCCGGTTGCTTTGCGTCAGAAAAAAAGACTCAAAAGACGCTGCTACTAACGCCGCCGGCAGAGCCGACAACAGCAGGAACCACCCAAACTTAGATTCCTCATTCCAAGGCCTACGCCCGACGAGCGCTAAGAGTCCAGCGCGAGAATAGGTTCGGACATCTCCCCACAGACAAACTACCGACCCCAGTAAAGTCCCGAGATGAAGTGCCACGTCAAAGGTATTCTCCATCTTCGTGTCACCACCGAAGTCATTCCATTGAAACAACCATGGAATTATTCCCAGATGACCACTCGATGAGACAGGTAAAAATTCAGTGAGGCCCTGAGTAATACCTAAAACGATTGCGTGAAAAATTGGCATAGTTGTAGCCGAGGTTTACAGATAGAGGGATCAGTCAGCTGTTGAAGGAACAATACGTGGTCTCCAGCGCCTCGGAGGGTCGTAGTAGTGACCGACAGCCCGCCCCTTACGCATTGCATTCAAAAAATCTTCTGGACCATCGAAATCTGGCATTTCTAGGTAGACAGCTCCTATCGCCTCCGCAACGTGGGCATCGCTGCCAGCCCCAATTGCTAGACCGTGTTTCGAAGCGTAGGTAACGGCCTGTTTGTTCAGACTTTTTAGGCTCGTCTTTCCATTGAGTACCTCAATTCCATCAACCAGCCCCGCTGTAACTAACTCATCGAGAACATCCAATCGCAAATTGTTCCGCATCGGGTCGAACGGGTGGGGTACATACACAAGTCCACCCTGGTCACGGATGCCTTGGGCAGCTTCTGCGGGCGGGATCCCCTGGGGAATCCGTTCTCGCAAGAAAAGACCAATTATTTCACCCGCATGAGTCTTCAACTCTTCGCCAACAATTACGCGACACGGCAGTTCATCAGCAAGCTCAACCGCTCCTTTGATCGCGTTGTGATCGGTGATACACAGAACGTCGATACCAGACGCGGCAACACATTCGTGAAGTTCGTCTGGCGTGGTAGTCGAATCTCCTGACCACATGGTGTGAGAATGAAAATCCACGCGAACCCAGCCTTCAGGGCAAGGCTCCGCTAGGTGTGGGTGACGCTCAAGCGCTTCCGGTGTGGGCAAAGAAGGCACGGCTGAAGGGTATCAACACCCCTGGTTTAGTTGCCTCAATGAATCACATACCTGAAAGCGCAATGTCATCTATGGCTATAGATGACATACCTGAGCCATTCGGTAGAAACTCAAAATCTCCGCCGATTAGCACGACATCAAGGAGCATTCTTTGAAGGGTGGAAGCGATCGTCGCTTCGCTAAAAGGTTCCGCGAGCAAGCCATCTCTTATCTTGTGCCCATATGCGCCGACTGAAAAGTCGCCGCTAACTGGATTAACGCCGCTATGCAAGCCGTTAACGCCACGCACAAATATCCCATTACCGATCTCCTCAAAGAGCGCTTGGCGATCGAGTCTCCCCGGGCCCAAACACAAAGCATGTAAGCCGACGCTGGGCGTGGAACGGGCACCACGAACGGCTGAACCGGTAGAACTCACGCCTGATCGTCGTGCCGTATATGAATTATGCAAAAATTGCGACAGAACTCCATTCTCAATGATCATGTTTTTTCGAGCTGCGAGACCTTCACCATCATGATTGTCGGCACCCAAAGAATCAGTATTCGTTGGGTCGTCAAACAGAGTCAACATTGAGGCGCCGACCTGTTCGCCAAGACGCTCAGCAAACGGAGATCTTCCTTTTACAACGCGATCGCCAGTAAGCGCGCCTGCAATCGTCCCAAGAAACGCAGAAGTAACAGCAGGCTCAAAAACAACTGTCAGGCGTTCCGAAACGGGTTTGGTGGCCCCTAACATTCCCGTCGCTCCCTCAACCGCTTCAGTTACCACTCGATCCACATCAAGCAAGTCAGGACGTCGCGCGGCATCTCCGGCGTAGCCAATCTGAGTTTCATTTCCCTCTACTGCGAGAGGTTGAACACCTATCGAACAACTACCACCTTCGGTATATATCGATATCCCGTTCGTTGAAGCTAAAGCAAACTCGCCCCAACCATCAGACCATGCAGCAGAACGCACGCTACTTACTCGTGCATCTGCAGATAAGCACCGCTGCTCTAAATCAATCGCTATCGCTGATTTCTGATCATCGGTTACCTTCAAAACTGCTGAGTCAACTAAATCGAGGTCGGGAGATTCGACTCCGTCAGGCTCCGCTAGCGCTTGATGCGGGTCACTTTCAGCGAACCGTAAATTCTCTCGAGCTTCTTCGATGACTTGACTTAACACCTGATGGTCGAGTGAACCCGCTGTAGCAAAACCTTGCTGACCATCAATGATTACTCGGATCCCGATGGCTTCAGACATACCCGACCGGACTGATTCAACCTCACCCGAGTATGCCTTTACTGTTGTTGAACGGCTTCTTGACAGGCAGACCTCCACCTGCTCATTCCCTTGCGCAAGCGAAACCAACTCGTCGGCAATGTCAGGAAGTTCGACGGATTTATTCAACTTGCGGTACCACCGATAGTTAGTGCAGCGACTCTCAATGTTGGTTGCCCATCTCCAACCGGTACGCCCTGCCCGTCCTTACCGCAGGTACCCGGGCTTCCCATGGCAAAATCGTTTCCAATCACCTCTATGTTTTTCAACACTTCTGGGCCATTACCGATGAGGTTTCCTTCACGTAACGGCGCCGTTATCTCCCCATTCTCAATGAGATAGGCCTCGGTCATACCGAAAACAAAATCACCAGTGGCCGTGTTGACTTGACCTCCGCCCAATTGAGCGACATAGACACCATGTTTGGTGCCCGCGATGATGTCTTGCGGTTCGGTATCTCCATTGGTTACAAAGGTATTGGTCATGCGGACCATGGGTAAATGTTGATAACTTTGGCGCCTTCCATTTCCCGAAGCTGGCCTGCCAGCTGCCCGACTGCGCAAGTGGTCCCACATGTAATCAGTAAGAACTCCATCTTCGATTAGAACATTCCGCTGGGCGCGACATCCTTCATCATCGATTGCTACGGTGCCCCATTCAACACCCATAGTCCCATCATCAACCAACGTGACGGAGGGGGCAGCAACGAGTTCGCCTAGACGGTCGCGAAACACTGATGCCCCTTTATTTACGAGATCAGCCTCAAGACCGTGTCCGCAAGCCTCGTGAAACAGAACACCTCCTCCGCCTCGTTCTATAACCACCGGTAATTGGCCACTAGGCGCCGGGCGAGCCGCTAATTTCGTTACTGCGCGACCAGCCGCTCGTTGTGCCATGGCTTCGATGTCATGGTCTTCGAAGAGTTCGAACCCGACTGTGTACCCGACAGTTTCTCGTCCTGTTTGCAGTCCCTGATCACCAGTAGCTACACAATTCACCGATAGCAACGTCCGCGTTTGGTCATCAGCGTTAAAAAGTCCCTCCGAGTTCGCGACTAGCACCCGGCGGCGGCCTTCCGAATATCTGACATTTACCTGGCTAATAGCCGCGTTCTCAGCGCGGGCAGCGGAATTAGCTTGTTCCAGCAACTCAACTTTTTGGGTTTTGGAAATAGTCTCCGGCAAAATTCTGGCTTTGCTTTCAGCTAGTCCATTTCCATGTAGCGCTACCGCCTCAACTCGTCCCACTCCTCTAGCGACAGAAGCTGCAGCTTGAGCGGCCTCCGATAGACCTCTACGTGTTAAGTCAGAGGTGTGAGCAAACCCCGTCAGGTCTCCAACTGTCACTCGAATTCCCGCGCCTAAGTCTCTACTCGAAACCATCGCTTCAACTCGTCCTTCATCAAAATCAGCCGAAGCGCTCTGTCGGTCCTCTACAAAAACTTCTGCCCACTCTCCTCCGTTGGATATCGCAGTGGCAAGAGTTTCTTGGACGAGTTCTCGGTCCAGTAGCGGGGAAACAGGTTTCACACTCGCATCTCCCTCTCAAATCAGAGTTAGCTTCGTCGCCACAGTACCTTGAACAGTGACGTTTTAGACTTCTCAGGGCCGCCCGTTCGGCCTAATCTTCGATCTCTCGTGTTACCGAAGCTCAACTACTCCTTCCGTTTGCCGAAAAAGGCGTCTCTCGGACTTCGCTTAATAGCAAGTTCCGCGATGTTGACGTTGTTGTTGACCCAGTTCCCGGCGGGTGATCTACAGGCAAGATGGCCGGAGTGGCAAACCTCAAGTTGGTTATGGCTCAGTGCGTCTTTGGGACTAACGATCGGAGCATTCGCTCTAGCTTCAATCCGTTGGCTTGAAGTATGCAAGACCCTTGGTGAGACGCTGAGCTTCTCTCAAGTATTCGGGTATTTTTTGGCCGGTCAATTCGTAGGAAATTTTCTGCCAACGACAGTAGGCGGAGACATCTTGCGAGTAACCCGGATGGGTAACGATACAAGCAACCATTCAAGAGCTTTCGCATCGGTAATTATTGAAAGATCAACCGGTTGGCTAGTTCTACCTCTCATAACTCTATTCACTCTGATGGTGAAGCCAGGCCTACTATCAGACCGAAGAGGAGCGATCGCTTTAGCTGGCTCTCTAGCAACACTGGTGTTGCTATCACTCTTTATTTTTGTTGCCCAACACCCGAGCTTCGGTGGGCGACTAAAAGGCCAGAACCGGTTAACAGCTTCGCTAGCAGCTGTTCATCAAGGCCTCGCTATCTACCGCAAAGTTCCAGGTTCGATGTTCCGGTTACTCGCGGTGGCTGTGGCATTTCAAGCCTGCCTTATATTCGCTGTTATTTGCATCGCTAACTCGATCGGAATAAGGCTAGATGTATCGACTTGGTTCGCTTTCGTGCCTATGGTTTTTGTGGCCCAGGTTCTGCCTATTGCAATCGGCGGACTGGGCGTTAGAGAAGCAGCGCTAGTTTTTTTTCTGGGCACTTCTTACATTGCAAGTAGTCAAAGCGTGGTGTTAGGACTTCTAACCTACGCTGTTACCCTCATCGCAAGTCTCGTTGGAGTGGTGCCATTTATCTTTGGTCCACGCCACCAGAACACCAAGGGGGGGGTTTGGCATCGCTAGAAACAGCCGTTGACCAAAGGCGTTGGTGGAAAGAGATCCTCTTCATCCTTGGGTTTTATCTGGTCTATGCGCAAATCAGAAACCAATTCGGTTCGAATGGCTTATTTGCAACCAGCACAACGACAGCGGCTGATAACGCTCGACGTATCATCAACCTCGAAAAAAAAATCGGTTTGTTCTTCGAAGAACAACTCCAAAGCTTCTTTATTGATTGGGGTTGGTTTTTGTGGTTTTGGAATGTTTTCTACGGAAGCCTCCACTTCGTCGTAACTATTGGCACCGGCATATTTTTGTTCAGAAAGTTTCCAGCACGCTTCCTGAGATACCGAACCGGCCTCGCGATAACCACTGCTTTGGCTATGGTCGGATTCGCAACGTTTCCATTGATGCCCCCCAGATTGTTATCAACACCTCCTCCTTACGGTGGGTCGATGACTGATTTCGCTTTTGTTGACACTCTTGCAGTTCATGGCGGTCTGTGGTCATTCGACTCAGGCACGCTCCAGGCCCTATCAAATCAGTGGGCTGCTATGCCTAGCCTTCACCTGGCCTGGGCCGCGTGGTGTGCTCTGGCATTGATTCCAATTTTGAAGTCACCCTGGACTCGGCTCATCATGTGGGCATATCCCGTAGCTACCAGTTTCGGCATCGTTGTGACCGCTAACCACTACTGGGTTGACGGTTTGGCGGGCCTCATTGTCCTAATTATGGGGATGGAATGTGCCCGGTGGATATCAAGAATGCGTTTCAGTTGACAAGACTCATATAGCTGGCGATGTCAGCTGGTCTTTAGCCGATAGTGTGACCCATATTCGAGACGGCCAGTAAGCACCCTATGCATATCGAAAAAATCCAAAGCCCTGCAGACCTGCGTGCACTTGATAGCGATCAACTCCAAGAACTCTGTGCCGAAATCCGGGAGTTTTTAGTTGAGGCTGTTTCCAGAACCGGTGGCCATTTAGGATCCAACTTAGGAGCGGTAGAACTAACACTTGCAGTCCACCGCGTATTCGAATCACCGAGAGACGTCATACTTTGGGATACCGGCCACCAAAGTTACGTGCACAAGATTCTTACTGGACGCTCCAAAGAATTCACAACGCTGCGTCAAAGACACGGACTGTCTGGCTATCCAAGTGCTGCGGAATCAGAGCATGATGTAGTTGAAAATAGCCATGCTTCAACATCCTTAAGCTGGGCTTCGGGATTAGCAGCGGGCTTCGAGCTCACAGGTCATGGACACAGACAAGTTGTAGCGATAATCGGCGATGGCTCAATGACTGGAGGTATGGCCTTTGAAGCGCTCAACAATCTCGGTCATTACGGGCAACGTGCCGTAATTGTCCTTAACGACAACGGAAGATCGTACGCTCCAACGGTCAGTCGTCTTGCAACCGTAATGTCGCGGCTCCGGCAATCACCAAACTACGTAAAAGGGCGCCAAGCGGTTACAAGCATTCTGAATCGTTTGCCTCTCGGCGATGAGGTGAAGAGAGGTTTATCCGGAGCTGCCGCTGCTATGCGAGAAATGTGGGAACCTCCCGCCTTTTTTGAAACCCTAGGGGTTCGGTACCTTGGGCCCATCGACGGCCACGACATCGACGCTCTAGAGTCAGCCCTGCGGGACGCGTCCTCGTATGAAGATGGACCAATAGTCGTGCACGTCCTTACCGACAAAGGTCGCGGCTATGCGCCAGCCGAGGAAGACCACGAAAAACACTTCCACGATATTGGCCTGTTCGACCCGCTAACTGGGAACTCTCCATCCAAAGGGGGCAACACATTTACTTCCGAGTTCAGTGCGGCTCTGATGGACATTGCCGAGCGTCGTGATGATGTCGTGGCTATTACTGCTGCAATGCCAGGATCTACCGGCTTGCTTCCCTTTCAGCAGAAGTACCCGGAACGATTTTTTGATACTGGAATAGCAGAACAACATGCCTTGACATCGGCAGCAGGCATGGCTCGTGCGGGTCTTAGACCCTTCGTGGCTGTTTATTCAACTTTCTTAGCACGCGGCTTTGATCAGGTGATGTATGACATTGGGCTGCACGCTCTTCCTGTTGTTATATGTGTTGACAGAGCAGGGATCACTGGTCCCGATGGTGCATCACATCATGGGGTCCATGACATCGCGATGTATGCGCGTGTTCCTGGGATGACAATTTTCGCGCCATCATCACTTCAAGAACTGCCAGTAATGCTAAATCAAGCACTGGAAATCGAAGATGGCCCAGTTGCAATTCGCTGGCCCCGAGGGAACGCCACAGAATCAGAACAGGTCGGACAGGGAATGACAGCCCGACTAGTTCATGAAGGAGAAGACGTCGCTATCTTGGCGGCCGGAAAAATGTTGGCGGCAGCCACCACTGCCTCGAATTTACTCGCAGAAGAGGGCGTAAACGCAGCTCTCTGGGACCCCCGGATTTTAAAGCCAATAGACCAGGAGATGGTCCGGTCAATCATCGATTTTCCGTTAGTAGTCACCATCGAGGATGGGACTAGGTCCGGTGGATTCGGGAGTCTCGTTGCTGACGTCTTACAACGACGTTCGGGACCAATTCCCCGACTACTACAACTTGGCACTCCTGACGACTATTTACCTCACGGAACCGATTCCGAAATCCACAGCGAATTAGGGCTTGATGCGTCTGGAATCGCTTCGCAAATAATTAAAGCGATTAAGTCCAATCAACAGTAAGAACCCAACCGATTTAGGGTGGGCTCTATCAATGGAGTATGGACGCGCAATGACCGTTCATTCACATGGCTGGAATGAACGGTCATTGGATTTTCGCTTAATTATGCAAATCAGCCGAGTTCAGAACCGACAACTGAAACAAACGACACACAAGCCCCGGGCTGACCACCCAAGTTATGAGTCAGTCCAAGTGTTTTGTCAGAATCGATTTGCCGTTCCGGAGGCGCCTCACCCCGCAACTGCAACCAACATTCGAAGAGCATCCTCAAGCCCGAAGCTCCAATTGGATGTCCGAAACTCTTGAGGCCTCCATCTGGGTTTACTGGCAGATCTCCGTCAAGATCGAATGCTCCATTGAGTGCTTCTTTCCAGGCAGTTCCCTCTTCAGCGAAACCCAGATCTTCCATCAACACCAATTCAGTAGGAGTGAAGCAATCGTGCACCTCTGCCATTGCTATTTGGCTTCTGGGATCGTCAATCCCGGCCTGCTTGTACGCCTCTTCCGCTGACGCACGAACTTCTCGGAAAGTCGTGTAGTCATAGCTTGGATCTAGGGCACCAGTCGCGGGTCCTGAAGAAAAGCTCAGGGCCTTTACATAGAGGGGCTTATCGGTATAGCGGTGAGCATCTTCTGCGCGGACTATAACTGCTGCAGCTGAGCCATCACTGACCCCTGAGCAGTCAAATATGCCTAGCGGCCCTGCTACCAACGGAGAACCAGCAATCGTCTCTTTCGCTACTTCTTTACGGAACTGAGCCCGAGGGTTAAGCGCACCATTTTTGTGGTTTTTCCAAGCAATGCGGGTCAGGACTTCTTTCATGGTTTCGTCATCGAGCCCGTTCTTGTGGGCATAAGCCGGAGCCAAGAGACTGAAAGTAGCTGGCGCTGTCAGAGACGAGTCAGTTCCGTCACTGGGTGGCCTGCTACCTGTTAGCCCTGAATATCCACTGTCCTTTAATTTCTCGACGCCAATCGCCATAACTACGTCGTATGCACCGGAAGCAACCGCGTAACAGGCGTTCCGGAAAGCTTCCGAGCCTGTAGCGCACATATTTTCCAGACGACTAACGGGTTTATAGTCAATTTGTAGCGGCTTCGAAAGCGTTAACCCAGAGACTCCTGACCCCATGGTTCCTAACCAGAAGGCGTCAATATCGTCTTGTTTCACTCCCGCCGAGGCATAAGCCTCGTGCGCTGCGTCGACGAGCATGTCGTCGGCGCCTTTATCCCAGTGCTCGCCGAAGGGCGTGCAGCCCATCCCGACGATGGCGACCTGGTCCTTTATGCCATGTGAGGCCATGTCACTTTTCCTTTGTTGTGTATTACCAGTTTGCTAGATAAGAACGTATCCCTGCAGGGATACTAAATCATTTCACTCACTCCGCGAGCGGGCGAGCCTTCCAGAAGTAATTGTGTATGCCTTGCGCAGTGAATAATCGGCGGAAAGTCATCTCCACTCGATCTCCAATTTTTACCTCATTTGGATCTACATCCGTCATTTCTGCTTGGAATCGACCACCTCCGTCGAAGTCGATTACGACGGCCACCGTAGGAGGGGATAGAGAAAAAGCTAGGTAGTCGACCGTAAATGTTGCAATAGTCGCTGGGGTATCTGCCATTCTGACTCGCTCCATATCATCCACGGCGCCGCCATCCATGGAGACCCGCATGGGTGGCAGATGTATGGCCCCTGACGAACGGTCACGAGACCCTACGAAAGCGTATTTCCAATCTTCTGAACGAAATGCTGGAGGCGCTCCGGGGCGATCTGGATCAGGTCGTCGAGGTGGTTCTCTATCAAGAAACCCTCGCCAAGTTAAATAGAGGTTGTAGTCCAGGCTGTCGCTGCCTTTTTCTATCTGAGATTCCACAGTCGCGAACGGCGTGTAGTCGGATATCGCGTCCGTCGTACGAAGAACACTTGCGTAGGCACCGTCTGCGAGATGGACGCAGAGAATGATCTCTCCTGGATCAGCGTTATCCAATGCTGATGCAACTAGAAGTGGTAACTGTGCTGCGCCGGGATTACCGATTCGTCCTGTGAGGTCATCAACCAATTTGTCTCCGGCAATCCTGGAGAGACTCCGTACGGCTCGCGCATGAAGTCCAGCGATAACAACTCTGTCAACATCTTCCAGCGCTATATCCGCCTCTTTGAGGGCTCGTTCAATGGCATCTTCGGCCAGTGTGATGTAGGCCTGTTCTCCAAAACGTTCTTCCCAGATTCTGCTGGCACTTTCTCCGGGCAACCTATAGCGGTCTAGAAATTCACCGGTAGACGTCGCGAGTCCCATTGCATAGGCGATGACCGGCGCGTCCTCATCATCTCCAAATAGCACTGCTGCAGCCGCATCGCCGCCGCCGCTCTCATCGTTGCTCGTCGGATTGCCAGTTCTCAAATCCGAAACCACTGCCATAGAAATTCCCGAGGTCCCTCGCGCTCCTAAGATTGCAGCTTCTGCTGATCGCGCGGATCCACCTGCATCGACAGCCCAAGTCGCTTGAGGTAAATCCAGTGCGGCTTGTATGGCGGTCGCATTAGTTTTGTCCAAATACGCTGGATTCGCGGTAGCAAACCATATCGATGACGGCGTTAAATTGCTTGACCGCAAAGCATTGCGGGCCGCCTCCACCCCCATAGTTGTGGTGTCTTCGTCATATCCAGCTACAGCTCGATGGCCTCTACCTCCACCCGCACCCATCGCGGCAGTAATTTTTGCCCGATCTAGCCGGTAGTAAGGAACGTATGTCCCATATCCAATGATGCCTCGCACGTGGCCCCCAAAAAAAGAGAAGTTCCGATCTGAGGAGAGTCTAGGCGGCCCTAGTCAACACACGCCATGCGGTCTTTAGAGTTGTCTATCAAGTGCCCGCGAAGTACGGATTTTCGCCCGACGTGTGGTCCGTGATATCGAGCACATGGTCAACACCGTCTAACAGTTCAGTCAAGGTTTTTTCGATGCCAGCTGTAACCGTGGCGTTCGCCATTCCGCAACCCTGGCAACCACCACCTAATTTAATAAGAACTGTAGAACCTTCAACCCGCACCAACTCTGCGAATCCACCGTGTGCAGCAATAGATGGGTTGATCCTCTTAACCAGCACTTCTTGGACTTGCTCTTCTATGGTCCCAGATAGCTCTAGGGTCGCGGTCGGTCCAAGGTCTGGCCTATTGGGATTGCGCAGCACAAGACCTGCTTGGCCACTATTGCTAGGAATATCTAAGGTCGCGCCTTCAAGTTTCGGAGCATCTCGGCCAGGGACTAAAACTGTTAAGCCTCCGCCTACGTGGGTGGGCACATCATCAGAATCTGCTTCGCTAAGAACTTCGAAGGCCAGATCATAGGAGTAGTCAACCCCCTGAGTTCCTACTACTTCGATCCTCAAAGCGAGTTCGTTTGCATCTTCTTCGCCCGCACGCAGTTCAAGAACCTTTTCGAGGGCTGCCTCGGTAACACTAACGATTTGTCTTTCCGACATAGCTCCAGCTTACAGATCTCTAGTCGATGGGACATGGGACATACGCCCAGCAGAAGAGTAAAGTCCAGGTTCGGCTCTATTTCCTTTTACGGACAAGAATTAGGTGAGGTTTCATGACATTCCGGGCGGTGCTTCTATCTCAGGCTGACAAGGCTGTTTCGTCAGAAATAGCCGAACTAGACGAGAGTCAACTTCCGGACGGCAATGTCACTGTTGATGTCGCCTACAGCACTTTGAACTACAAGGACGGGATGATTCTCAACGGCATCGGCCGACTAGTCCGTGACTATCCACATGTTCCAGGCATTGATTTTTCTGGTGTTGTTAGTTCCTCTAGCGATGACCGTTACGTCGAAGGGGACCGAGTTGTTTTGACTGGGTGGCGAGTGGGTGAAGCTCATTGGGGTGGCTATGCACAAAAAGCGCGGGTCAACGCCGACTGGCTTGTGAAACTTCCGGAAGGCTTGTCAGAGTTAGAAGCTATGAGCATCGGAACGGCGGGTCTCACTTCTATGTTGGCGATGCAGGCTATTGAGGCGCAGGGAATTGGAACTGAGCCGGTGCTGGTTACGGGGGCGGCCGGTGGCGTTGGAAGCGTCGCTGTTCATCTCCTTGCTCAAGCTGGATACGAGGTTGCTGCTTCTACTGGTCGACCCGAGACAGCTGAATATTTGACCAGGCTCGGAGCCAAGCAAGTTGTGTCACGACAGGAGTTGGCTGAGTCGCCTTCCGGACCCCTTTCTTCGGAACGTTGGGGCGGCTGCATTGATGCGGTGGGCGACACGACTCTTGCGCACGTATTGACCGAGATGCAGTATGGGTCAAGCGTCGCAGCATGCGGTCTTGCAGGTGGCAATGCTCTCGACACGACTGTGATTCCGTTCCTGCTTCGAGGTGTAAACCTCTTAGGTATTGATTCCGTTATGTGTCCATTCGAGAAAAGGGTTCAGGCCTGGGAACGGCTTGATGACTTATTAGATCGAGATGTTCTCTCCACAATGACCACCACAGTTGGGTTGGATGACGTTTTGCATTTGGGTTCAGAAATTCTTGCTGGAAGAGTTCAAGGACGCACAGTGGTGGATCTCAACAAATAATCCCCGGTAGGTCTAGCTCTCCCCGATTTCTTCGCATTCTCGGAGCATAGGAATGTGAGGGATGCCATCTTCCAAGAATTCCGCCCCATTCTGAGTAAATCCTAAGTTGCCGTACCAATCCCTCAAATACGATTGAGCGGATAGGACCCAAGGGCCATCTGTTCCATCTAAGACATGCTGGATGAGTTTCCTACTTAGGCCCTTAGATCGAGCGTTGGCTCTTGTCAGCACCCGGCCAATTCTGCAATGGTCTTCTTCTTTTATAACTCGCAGATAGGAGGCCAGTCCCTGTTCATCATCGGTCCATACATGGATAGCTCCAAAGTCGGCGTTGTCAATTTCCCGGTACGGACACTTCTGCTCCACAACAAAGACTTCAACACGCAGGCGCAAAATCTCGTAAAGACGTTCTAAAGATAATCCTTCAAATGGTGCTTCTTGTATCTCACTCATAGGGCTGCGAGTAAGGCGGAGAAGCCAGCTAAAACCATTGATGCTGACACTATGACAGCAGTCCAATGAATAAAGGGCCGACGATAACGCAACGGTCGCAGCTCTCCAGCGGAATCATGAGTGTGCCTGTTCATAAGGCGCAGAGTAGCGGAGCGGCTATCCCCGTCCCTCCATCTCTTCCGATATGGCCAGCCATCGTTCTTCTAGAAGTTCTAACTGAGCTAAGACATTAGCGAGTTGGGTCGAAGTTTCTAGTCGAGCATCATGGGTAAGACCCGTGTCTCCAAGGCGGATAGACCACTCATCTCGTTCGCTGCTAAGTCGGTCAAGATCTCCTTCAACTTGTTTAATCTGGTGTCGGAGAGTGGACATTGAGCGCCCGCTGGAATGCAATCTGTCAGCACGAACCTTCTTATCGCGAGTATTTATCTTCGGTTTCGATCGTGCTTGTTCCCATACCGCTTCTCCAGCTCCTAGTTGCCTGAAGCCATCACTTCCGACAGCTACCACGTGGTCGACCACGCGTTCGAGAAAAACCCGATCATGTGTTACAACCACTAGTGCTCCGCTGAACGTGTCAAGCCAATCCTCAAGTGCGCGCAAGGTATCGATGTCAAGATCGTTGGTTGGTTCGTCAAGCAGCAGAACATTCGGCTCTGCCGCGAGAACTCCTAAGAGTTGCAGTCGTCTCTGTTCACCGCCAGAAAGAGTTCGAATCTGTGCGCGATGGGTAGCCGGTTCAAACCAGAACCGGCGTAACAACGCTGCCTGGTTGTGATCTAGCCGGGTACCGGGCCCAGCAATCACTTCTTCGACTGTGCAATCTTGATCGAGTATCTCTCCCATCTGGTCGAAATATCCGATGCGAACAGTCGACCCATGGGTGACTGTTCCTTTCTCAGGCTTTCTGACACCGGCAATCAAACTCAGAAGTGTCGACTTACCTGAACCGTTTGGACCTACTACTCCGAGTCGCTCACTGGAGGAGAGGCTCAGATCTACATCATCGAACAATGTCTTGCCACCGGCCGACATTGCAACCTTCTCAAGATCAACTACTTTGCGCCCTAAGCGTTGCTGTTGAAATTCATTTATAGCAAGCGAACTCTTTCTGAAATCTTCTTTTTCTGTGACTTCGAGTGTTTGGTGAGCAATAGCAAGTCGAGATTTGGGCTTTCTCCGTCGTGCGCGGGCACCTCGTTGAAGCCAAGCTAATTCTTTGCGGGCCAAGATAAGCCTGGTCGATTCATCGCGCTCAGCTTTGTGTTCACGATCAGCCTTAGCCAATAGGTGCTCTTCATACCCTCCCTCGGTCACGTAACAGCCGTCGCTCGTTACTTCGAGGGTTTTCGTGGCTACCCGATCGATTAAATGCCTGTCATGAGATACAAAAACAACGGCACCCGCAAATTCGCTTATAACAGTTTCTAGGTATTCAATCCCTTCTATATCTAGGTGGTTGGTGGGTTCGTCTAATAGCAGTAGGTCGGCATTTGGATCATGAAGAACAGCTGCCAGGGCCGCCCGCTTTTGTTCGCCCCCAGAGAGCGACGAAATCTTCTTATCCGACAATGAAGTTAAGCCCAGACGATCCATCGCGGCTCTTCCTTGCCATTGCTGTCCGATAGCGGCACCTACCGTTTCTTCTCCCAGTTGGGGACGTTGCAAAAGAACAGAGAGAGATATGTTTTGTTGGCGACGCACGAGCCCGCTATCTACTTTCTCTCTCTCCGCTAGCACTGCTAACAGCGTGGACTTGCCCGATCCGTTGATTCCTAATACGGCAAGTCTGTCTTTCGCACCCACGGTGAAGGAAAGATCAGCAAAGAGCTTTTTTTCAGAGAAAGACAGCGAGATATTGCTTATATCCAGCAGGTTCATGACATTGAACAGGGGGCGACTATCAACAGGTCAGGCCCGGACCAGATCCCAACTCACTCGACCCGCAGCGTCTTCAAGTCGAACTTCGATAGTGGCTTGAGCTCCACCATCTACTCGGGTCGCTAAACAATTAAATGAACTGCCAATCGGTGCCACCAAATATTCGTCATCGCCACAATCAACCATGACATCAAAACCGACTTCATAGGCAACTTGGTCTGCCAATAGTGCTTCTGTATTTACCAGTTGCAATGCGTGGTGCTTGTGCGCGTAGGAGTATTGACCCTGAGCGTCGATAATACGTACTTGTAATTCGTAGTACTGGCCGGCAACTTCACTAGCGCAGATAAATACTGACTCCGGAGTTACCACTACATCTTCGGGACAATCAACCAACCCGAGTTCCACCGGCAAGATGTCGCTTCCTGCTTTGTCCTGCAGCTCGCGTTCAAGTTGTGTTTGATCGCTTCCGCCACCACACGCCGCAGCAACTAAGGCAACTGCAAGCATCGCAGTGAGCAATTTGGGTGGCTTTGATTGCAGCATCGCTCCCTCATCAACCAGTTTCGCTAGGTCTGACACTACCTGCCTTTAACGCTCAAGCAGACCGCACTCGCTTGTTCAGATAAAAGGCTTTTCTTGATAACGACCGAATACATCCGCCAAGGTATTCATGATTTCGCCGACGGTCGCTCGTGTTTTAACACTGTTAATCAGTGGCAACATCAAGTTCGTATCGGTTTCCGCGGCACGACTCAGAGCAACGAGTGACTCATCGACCGCTGCTTGGTTCCGATCAGCTTTTATCTGCTGAAGATTCTTGATCTGGCGCTGTTCATCTTCTGTAGTGATCTTCAAAAGGTCAATTTGGTCTTCTTCGTTGCCCTCAGTGAAGTCATTAACCCCCACTACGATCCGACGACCAGCGTTCACTTTCTTTTCGAATTCATAGGCCGCGTCAGCAATATTTCCTTGGTACCAGCCTTCATCGATTAGTTCGAACGCTCCTTCGAGCATCGAACCGCTTCCAGCTTCAGCAATGTGACTGAACATTGATTCTGCCTCCGCTTCTAACTGGTCGGTCAATTCTTCTACGAACCAACTTCCACCCAACGGGTCAACTACATCAGTGACTCCAGTCTCGTGGGCAATAACTTGCTGGGTCCGCAACGCTATCCGAGCTGCTTTTTCAGTCGGTAGAGCGAGTGCTTCATCCATCGAGTTTGTATGCAAACTCTGGGTGCCTCCGAGCACCCCGGCGAGAGCCTCAATCGCCGTCCTTGCCACGTTTACTTCGGGTTGCTGTGCTGTAAGCGACACTCCCGCCGTTTGAGTGTGGAAACGAAGCATCATCGATTTCGGATCTTGAGCCCCGTAGTGATCTTTCATCCATCGCGCCCAAATCCGGCGAGCAGCCCGATATTTGGCAATTTCTTCAAAGAAATCGATATGAGCATTAAAAAAGAAACTCAGCCTTGGAGCAAAGTCATCTACCGCTAGGCCGCGTTGAAGTGCTGCTTCGACATAGGCAAATCCATTAGCCAATGTGAAAGCTAACTCTTGAGCTGCCGTCGAGCCTGCTTCTCTAATGTGGTAGCCGCTTATCGATACTGAATTCCATCGTGGCATTTCGTTTTTCGCGAACTCGATGGTGTCCGCTACGAGTCGCATTGACGGCCTCGGAGGGAACACCCATTCTTTTTGGGCTTGATATTCCTTAAGAATGTCATTTTGAAGCGTTCCACCAATATGGCTTCTGTCGGTGCCTTGTTCTTCGGCGTTAGCAACAAACATGGCCCAAACAGGTGCCGCTGGAGCATTTATCGTCATCGACGTTGTCGTCTGCCCAAGGTCGATGTCGTTATAAAGGATTCGCATATCTTCAATGGTGTCCACGGCAACACCGCATCGGCCGACTTCGCCAACCGAGAGGACGTCATCACTGTCCAGTCCCATGAGCGTCGGCATGTCGAAGGCCGTTGATAAGCCCCCTCCGCCAGCTCCGAGAATTTCTTTAAACCTCGTGTTCGTGTCTTCTGGAGTGCCGAAGCCCGCAAACATTCGCATCGTCCATAAACGGCCTCTGTACCCGCTTGGGTGCACGCCGCGGGTATACGGATATTGGC
>CAJWBN010000016.1 GCA_913020735.1 uncultured Acidimicrobiaceae bacterium | reverse complement strand
GTACCGACATCAAGGTTTGGAGATAACGAATCTTAGGTATTTCACTGTTTATGGCCCTCGGCAGCGACCTGACATGGCGATGCATCGGATGTTCGAATCAACGAAACCTGATGGACCTGTGTTTGTTCGAAGAGGTGATGGTCTCCAACGTCGCGAATTCACTTATGTGAGTGACGTAGTAAGCGCGACGGTCGCGGCCGGGTTTGTTGCAGCGGCTGCTGATGAGACCTTTGATGTTGGGGGAGGCTCTTCGGTTTCTCTTCAAGAGGTGATGTCTTTGGTAGAGGAATTGGCTGGAGCTCCGATGCGAACAGAGAACACCTCGGCGCCTGCGGGAGATCCGGCGGTGACTGTTGCTCGAACGAACAAGACCAGCGATCTGCTTGGCTGGATGCCCGAGGTAGATCTAGTTAACGGGCTCAGTCAGCAGTGTGAATGGCATCGTCAACGAGTTTCATCAGAATCATCGATGTTGATCGCAGATTGAGATTTGGTTTTTGGGCTCCATCGAGTCCAAATTGACCAGCAACCAAAGGCGAGTACAACGGTCCAGACACCCGTCAAGACATGGTCAGTTGTGGACATAATTTGATGATCAGGCAGCAACAACCGCCAAAATCTGTACCACGGATTAGTTGTGCGTTCGAAATCTACGATGAGTGTGTGCTTACTGGTGGACGTTTCATACACCAGCCAAAGCCAAGAAAATATTCCAATGAAGGAAGTCAAAATGACAGCCTGAAAGGCGCGACGGTGTTTGTCCACGGCGACTGCAAGTAAAACCACAATAAGCGGGAGAATGGGAACGATCTGTCGACCGGACCACCACCACCCGTGCATGGTCAAAGCAATCCAAGTTGCAATGCCCCAGCACACAGCGCAGAGGGTGATCATGAGTTGCCAATGGTCGTCTTTGCGTCGAACCATTCGTGTGATGACGAATGGAATTGCTAGATAAGCAGGGGTCCAAGCAGCGATACCAAATCTGCGGTCCACGATTAGACCCAGAAGCCGCCGCGTCCGACCTGCATAGTCCGGTGAGCTACCTACGACTATCCACTCACTATTGACGAAGTGGTCACCGGTTGCGTAAACGGTCCAACTCCCGTAGATGCGATGATGCACCACTAAATAGACCAACCCGGATATAACGAGAGCTAATAGCTGAAGGTTTAGCGTCAGATCATGCAGGGATTTCTTTCCCCAGATAAGAAAAATGGCGAGCACAGCTGCCAAGGGAACATATTTGATCCCTAGCCAGGGCAAGCAAACCATCATCGCTACCGCGGTCCACGACCAAGCCCTAGATGAAGTTGAAGTAACGCCCGCGACTCCTAAAACAACGCAAAGGGCGGCTGGCATGGCCGGATATACCTGAGATCCGTAACTGGTCAACGGAGAGGCACAAAAAAGAGCAGTTACTACACCAATGGCTGTACGGGTTCCAACGTTGAATCGGCGCACCGCTAGCCACAAAGTTGCCGCGGCAGTTATTCCGGCTATTAAGGCAAGAGCGGCTTTGGCTAATTGCCATCCACCTAATTTCATGGGTATGGCTAGCAATAAGGGGAGCAGAGGATCGTGAGGACTGATCTTTAGACCGGTGTCGTCGAGTGCGATTGTTTGAGGATTCAAATTGACTTCGTGAAAGTCTCGGAACTTTCCATCTTCGAGTTCATCTGAAATATCTAGGTCAAAGTCCTCCCCAAGACTCAGTGCGGTAATTAGATACTGTGGTTCGTCGGCCGTCACCTGAGCGTTGTAGGTGGCTCGAGCCTGGATGCTCAGGGCAGCAACAATCGTTACAGTTAACGCCACCAAAAACATAGGGCGAATGAGACGTTCGTTCCGAGATTCCATCATGTCCCTAGAGGTGATCAGCACGTCGGAGAACAAGGAACCACGATAGAAGCGCCGAGGCACAAACAAGTACAACCGCCATAATTCCTGCTTCGGCGACAAAGGCATCTTCAAACGAACCGAAAATACGGGTCGTTAAGGTTGGGAAACCAATGGGGGCCACGATCAGGCTTATGGGTAATTCCTTCATCGTCGACAAGATGACCAAACCAGCAGCTGCTAGTAGGCCTGGTCGCATAACTGGCAGATCGACGCTTCGAAATCGTCTCCACCTGTCAGCGCCCAATGTAGAAGCTGCGTCGTGAAGGCCATCTGGGACTGTTTTGACAGCGACGAGGGCTGTTCCCATGGCCAGCGATCCAAAGCGCACCACATAAGCGAAAATCAGGAGGGCCATTGAGTCGTATAACAGATCCCCGAAGAATCCTGATTTCAGTGTCCAGAACCGAAGTGAAAGAGCAATCAAAATGCCGGGCACAGCGAAAGTCGCGATAACTACTGAATGCGCCGCTCGGCCAATTCTGTCCCGGTAGCGACCCACTAAAAAAGCGATTGGCGTTACGGCTAAGAGAGCCACGAAACCGGTAGCGACGCTGGACGAGAGTGTGTTTGTCGCTGCTTCTATGACCTTGGAGAAGTTAATAGTCAAAGGTCGTCCCCCTCGTTGGGTTCGGAGTAGACCGTCAGCTGCCCAGTCAACAAGTGCTGCGCTTGGAGCTAACACTGCGAAAAGCAGTGTCCCGCCAACCAAGGCCGTGGCGGCTGCCTTCCATTTGCCCAACGGATACATCATTGGTTGCGATATCCGGCGACTTTTAACTTCTGGTAAACGACGGTTCACGGCCCGTTCCACTAAGACTACGAAGCCAGCAAAAATCAAGAGGATTAAACTTAAGGCGAAGGCCATTGGAGGGCGAGCAAGATAGTTGGATTCGATCGCCCGGGTAAGCGTGTCGTAGCGCATGAGTTGCACTGCGCCGAAGTCACTAATTGTGTATAAGAACACCAAAAGTGTTCCGGCCATCAAGGACCCTGATATTTGACGCAAGACCACGCGCCGAAAAGCTTGTGGTGCCGTGTCGCCCAAAATGAGAGCACTTTGTTCAAAGGAACCTGGCAGCTGGCGCAGGCGTGCAGCTACTGGCAAATACACGTATGGATAGCAAAACAGTGTCAGAACGAGCCAGGCTCCAAAGAAGCCTCGAAGCTCAGGTGTTTCGTTTACACCAATTGCACCGAGAACGTCATTAGCCAAACCGCCTGGATTTAAGGTTCTAATAAAAGCTGCCGCGCCGATGAAAGTTGGGAACACTAAAGGCACTGGCAGCAATACACGCCAAAGTCTTCGTAAGGGAAGATCGGTTCTCGTTGTGCACCAAGCTAGAGCTGTTCCTAAAGTGGCCGCTGATAAGGACACGAGAACAGCAAGACGAACAGTTCGCCAAAATGGTTCCAAGGTCCGGCTATCAAAGAGCAGACCCAGGGGGTCAGCACCCGAAGTGAAATTTCTCCAAATTAGATACAAGCCCGGGAAAGCGAACGCTAGGGAACAAATCAGGCCGATAGCCCTAAGTTCCCTAGGCGCTCGCGTTCGGGTCATTGATTCTGTATACCGCTTGCCTCGATTATTCTGGCGGTTTCTTCAAAGCCGCCGCCCAAAGCATCGAAATCGACCGAACCGATTTCTAGGGCAGTAAGTGTTGGTAAGGCTGGATTGGCCTCGACACCAGCTGCAAGGGGATATTCAAATGTCCTATTGGTGAAGTAGCTCTGTACTGGTTCAGTTAGAAGGAACGCGAGTAGATCGTTTGCCGCGTCAGAGTTTTTGGATGAATCCAAAACCGTGGCAGCGGTAATGATCAGTAGAGAACCAATGTCGTCGTCATCAAGGTCGTGGTTTCGCGCTCGATGTTTATCTCCAGCTGCGGCGACTTCTTGATAGTTGTAGTAGTGGTTCACAAGACCCATTTCGATTTCGCCGCGACCTGTCGCTTCTACGATCGAGCGGTTGTTTGGGTAATAACGTGCGTCGTTGTCAACCATATCGTTCAACCACTGAGCGGCTACGTCAGTCCCGTATTGGTCGCGAAACACAGTGAACCAATCAACGAAGGATCCGTTGGTTCCTGGAATTGCAACTTTGCCGCGCCATTTGTCTGCGGTTAGGTCAAATACTGAGGTCGGGAGGTCAGCGTCGGTAACCATATCTACGTTGTGTACGAGAACTCGTTTCCGGCCTGAAAATCCGATCCAGGACCCTTCGGCGGATCTGTTTTCTTCGCCAACTAGGTTGAGGACTGAGTCATCGATAGTGCCAAGAAGCCCTTTTGATTCAAGGAAGCCAACTGGTCCAGGCGACCTGCTGAGGAATACGTCAGCAGCAGTGCGCTTGCCTTCCTCGTCAATCAGAAGAGCTAGTTGTGTCGAACTGCCCCAACGGACCTGGACACTGACGCCGGTCGCACAAGCGAAGGCTTCAAGCACAGGTTCGATGAGATTTTCAGTACGACCTGAATAAATAGTGACCTCTTTGCCTGAGCCCTCTACACATTCTTCGGGGTTGATCTCTGCGGCCAACCCGTCGATTTGTAGTTGCTCAGAACTGCCGCACGCGGCAGCAACGAAGGTCATTGTTATAAGTAGGGGGAGTAAGCGTTTCAGCATAATCTCTAAACCTATCCACTCTTGAGGAAAGATGTAAAGCCTGCTTTACGCCGTAGAGTGTGTGACGTGAACTTTTTGTCGACGATACGAGCTCGTTTATCGACTAAGACGGTGATTTTTGTCGGAATTATCGTTGGTCTTGCAGCGGTGTTTGTTGTTGTACCTAGTGTCGATGGAGCAGCTTTTAGGGAAGCAGCCCAGCAAGCAGCGGATCAGCCAGCCGGAGTTATTGGTGCTCTCGCTGCCTTTGGGATTGCATTCGTATTACGTGCGATTGCATGGCAACGCGTTCTACCTGAACTTCCGTTCGGCCAAGCTTTAGCTGCTATCCATCTTTCGTTGGGAGCGAACCATGTGCTGCCCTTCAGATTGGGCGAGCCGCTCCGAGTGATTAGTGTCGTTCGTCGTCATCGCGTAGGAATTGAAGCTGCAACGGTGTCGACGATCACGCTTCGCTCAGCTGACATGCTTGCGGTTGTTGGTTTGGGAGCGCTAGTTGCCCCGAGCGCGTTCTTCGGACTAGTTGGAATAGCAGGATGGCTCTTGCTTGGGTTGGTTGTCGTAGTTGCGTTTATTGGTTGGCGTTGGCTATCTAAGGTCGCTCAACGACGTCCTGATGTTGTGCGACCTGGTGCAGTAGCACTCGGCCTTTCCACAGTCGCGTGGATTGCCGAGTCGATTCTTGTTCGCCAGGTAGCAACGTGGGTTGGAATAAACCTCTCCTGGTCCGAAGCAGTTTTGGTCACAACAGTTGCGGTAGCAGCACAGATTGCGGCTATCGCGCCGGGAGGATTCGGTACTTATGAAGCTGCAGCTGTTGCTGCTTATGTCGTGTTGGGCTACGACGCCGAAGCGGCCTTGATTGCAGCATTGGGAGCCCACGCTCTTAAAACTGCCTACTCGTTATTGGTTGGCACCATCGCTGCTTTCTCTCCATCGCCATCGCTTATCGGTAGGTTCCGGCTCAACAAGACTGAACAAAAATTGACTTCAGGTGCGGTATCGCCTGACGCTCCGGTGGTTTTGTTTATGCCTGCATATAACGAAGAAGAAGCGGTATCGGGATGCATAGATCGCGTCCCGGAACAGGTCCACGGTCGTCGGGTTGAGTTAGTGATTGTTGATGACGGTTCGGTAGATGAAACAGTTCGATGCGCTCAACAAAGCGGCGCTGAAGTTGTTCAACTTGGACAAAATCAAGGTTTGGGAGCAGCAGTACGCGTAGGTCTCCGAATCGGAGTTGAACGCGACGCAGCAGCAGTCGTTTTTTGTGATGCCGACGGTGAGTACCCGCCAGAAGAGTTAGCCAACGTCGTTGCCCCAATATTGGACGGAGATGCTGACTACGTCATCGGCAGTAGATTCTTAGGGCGCATTGACCATATGAGACCACATCGTCGCTTTGGGAATCATGTTCTGACTCGAGCATTGCAACTCGTGGCGCGCCAACGTATTACTGATGGCCAATCGGGGTACAGGGCACTTTCTTATGAGGCTGCGCGGAGCGCCGAAATTATTCACGACTTTAACTACGCGCAGGTACTGACTTTGGACTTGATGGCGAAAGGCTTTCGGTATGGCGAGGTGCCTATCAGCTATCACTTTCGGACTACCGGTGAAAGCTTCATCAAGCTTGGTCGCTACCTGCGAAACGTGGTTCCCGCTGTGTATCGCGAGATTAACGCTGCATAGTTCTGATCAATCAGACTTGAACGCTAAGGCTCTGTCGCTCGTGAACTGAACCTGAACTTGATCTCCACGACTGAACTTGGTTGACGGCCCACAACGGACACGTACTTGGTCATTGCCGAGAGCTACAAAGATCATCGAGTCGTGACCGTAATACTCCACTGCCTGAACCTGAGCATCGCCACCCGCCGTAATCGATAGCTGCTCAGGTCGGACTACTAGGTCAACCGAACCGCTGAGGTGAGGATCAATTGCTACTGAACCTAATGAACAGTTCGCGAAACCCGAAGCTGCATTGCCTTTCAACACTGAGACTGTGCCCACAAATTCTGCGGTCCATTGGTCAATTGGGTGGTGGTAAAGAGCTTGCGGAGAGTCGGTCTGAACAATTCGACCCTTACGCATGACCGCCACGCGGTCGCCAACGATAAACGCTTCGTCTTGATCGTGGGTTACAAATATCGACGTGATCCCTAGATCTGCTAAAAGCTGATGGACTTCGGTTCGCACTTCAATTCTTAGGCTGGTATCGAGATTAGAGAATGGTTCATCTAGTAGAAGCACGCCTGGTCGAGGTGCGAGAGCCCTCGCGAGAGCGACCCTTTGTTGTTGACCGCCCGAAAGTGTTGCTGGCATGCGATCCTGCAGCCCCGCCAAGTCCATCATCTCGAGTGCCGCAGTTACTTCGGCGTCCTTCGACGGCGATTTCGAAATCCCGTAAGCAACGTTCTTAGCGACCGATAGATGGGGAAATAATGCCCAATCCTGAAATACCATTCCCACCCTTCGACGATCGGGTGGCACCCAGCTACTTCCTGCAACGATCTCTTCACCAATAGTCATGGAGCCCGAAGACGGCTTTTCTAGACCTGCGATAAGCCGCAACAAAGTGGTTTTGCCGCACCCGCTAGGACCTAAAAGAGCTATCGACTCGCCCGGCGAAACATCGAGACTTACCCCATGCAGAACCGGTTCTTCACTGTAGGAATGTTCAAGGTCTTTAACTGTGACCCCGCGCGCAGCGGAACTTGTCATGCGCCTGGGGTTACAACAATGCGGTCTGCTGTTGGGCCGCCGACCCCAAACGGGGTGTCACCGACATTAACTGTGGCTGTTCCATCGGGAGCAAACGACAACACAACACCGGAGCGGCCGGGCATGAGACCAGTATTTTCCAGGAACTCAAGTTGCCCAGTTTCCCATTCCAATTCTTCAGGTATCCGCACTACCGTGAACTGGTCTCCAGCGTCGATTTTGGACAAAACGACCGCATCCGCTGGCTCTTTATAACCACTACCTGGAATTGGATTACCGTGCGGACAAGTTTGAGGTTCCCCGAGGACTTTGAGCATTGCCGCTTCCACAGTTGGGGAAATCACATGCTCCCATCGACCTGCTTCACTATGTGCATCGGTCCAGTTCAAACCGAGTACATCAGTCAGAAAACACTCGGCGAGCCGGTGTCTGCGCACGATTGTTGTTGCTAGCGTCTTGCCGTCGGTAGTGAGCTTGATCTCACCGTCAGCTCTTACATCGACGAGATCTTCGCGTTCCATCCGTCGGACCATTTCGCTCACGGCTGGTCGTGAAACATCGAGGCGTTCGGAAATCCTTGCCTGAATAACGGGCACTCCGTCCTCGGCGAGCTCAAAGATGGCTTCGCTGTATTCCTCGAAAGCGGGATGATGTTCGGTTGGTTCGTATGCCACGCAAAGACCCTACCAGCCCGTTTGTACGAACTGTGACGATCGATTGTTAAGCTTACTTAACAATACCTCAGACCCTATTTCTAGGCGCTTTGAGGGCAGATCAAACTAGGAACAGATACCGTCATCGGGTGATGCCCAGACGAGCCCGCTTTATTCTCGGACGAATTTTCCAAGTTCGTACCTTCGGACGACAGCTAGCTGGCATTCGCTTAACCGAAAATCAGACATTTGCCTTCATGGCTTTGATCGTGGGGCTTGTAGGTGGACTAGCGGCCGTCGGCTTTCACTATCTAATCGATTATCTCCACGACGAAGTCTTCGGACGAATAGCGAACTGGTCCGATGGTCTTGGCCCATTCAAATTTATGCCTGGAATTATTCTTGGGGGCTTACTCGTCGGTCCATTAGTAACCAGAGCAGCTTCTGAAGCTCGGGGACATGGCGTGCCTGAAGTAATGGAGGCGGTTAACCGCCGAGGAGGCAGAATCCGAACTCGGGTCGCGTCAGTTAAGGCCATAGCTTCAGCTCTCACCATTGGTTCAGGTGGCTCAGCTGGCCGTGAGGGACCAATCGTTCAAATCGGTTCGGCATTAGGTTCAACGCTTGCACGTTCGTTCAGGATGTCTGACCGACGCAGATCTACTTTCGTAGCTGCTGGAGCGGCTGCAGGCATTGCTGCGATCTTCAACGCTCCTCTTGCCGGTGTGTTCTTTGCGCTCGAAGTCATATTGCGGTCCTTTACCGCTCGCGGATTCTCCACAGTCGTTATTTCAGCAGTAGCGGCGAACGCGGTGTGGCGAGTACTAGTTGGTGACGAATCGGTTCTGACCGCCGAAGTGCATCAACTAATTCATCCCAGCGAACTTGTCCTATACGCCGTTCTCGGAATCGTCGCAGCAATTTTTGCTGTCGGATTTGTGAGGCTGCTCTATTTTGTCGAAGATCAATTCGACGCGCTTCCAGTGCTCGCTGATATGCGGCCCGCTATTGGAGCAGTGACCGTTGGCTTATTGGGAGCTATCTCAATCGATCTGCTTGGATCGGGTCTAGCGGGGATCGATAAAGCATTAGCCGGGGAATTCGCGTTCCGCTTTCTACTTTTGTTACTAGTAGGGAAAATGCTTGCCACAGCATTGACTTTGGGCTCAGGAGGATCTGGCGGAATATTCTCCCCATCGCTTTTTATTGGAGCTTTACTTGGATCGGCATACGGCGAAATTGTTAATCAACTGTTCCCTGGATCAACAGCACCCCCCGGTGCGTATGCCGTTGTAGGAATGGCCGCGGTGTTCGCTGCCGCAGCCCAAGCTCCGATGTCGAGCATCTTCATTGTCTTTGAGATGACGAACGACTTCGGATTAATCATGCCTCTTATGGCTGCCTGTGCAGCCGCAACAGTTGCATACACCGCAATTAAGAAGGACTCCATTTACGAAGTAAAACTGCGTCGCAAAAACGCTTTGGGCTTTCAAACTTCGGATGATGATCAACTGATGAACCAAGTCCCGTTAGTCGGAGCCGCTGAAGCAAAATATGCAGCAACTCAAAAGACTGTCTCGATTCAACAAGCAGTCGAAATAATGAAACGCGGCCGAGAAGAGATGCTGTTAGTCGTTAGTGCCGACCGCGCACTTCAGGGAGTGGCGTACTTAAAAGACGCTCAAACGAAACTTGAAGAAGCACCGACAGCCAAGGTTTCGGAGATTCTTAGAGAGGATCATCCAGTTGCCCACCCCGGAGCCACTCTGGAAGAAGGAATGCAAATGTTAGAAAACGGGAACACTGATCTGTTACCTGTTCTTGACTGGAACGACCGTGTTCTAGGTGTCGCTAACCGAGTTTCTATCGTGAAAGCGCACGACGACGCTGCTCCGCCCAAGAACGAAGATTCCGACTAAACCAGCCCGGCTGCGGTCGCTACCGTTTCTAAATGAGTATTGAAATCCTTGGCAGGTATGGGTGGTGCAAGGATGAGCTCATCCACTCCCAGCGAAGCAGCGAGCTCGACTTTGGCCTCGATTTCTCCCGGATTGATTTCCGCCAAGGGAAGACCCAACTTGAAGTCAAAGTCTTTGTCACTCAGATCTCGGCCGTGAGCGTTCAAAATTTCACCGAGCTGACCAAGATGAGTCTTGATATCCGGTTGAGCCCACCACCCGTACCAGCCGTCTCCTAATAGAGCGGCACGCCGCATAGCTGCAGGTGAATCACCGCCAATAATTATTGGCGGACCCCCCGGAGTAATTGGTTTGGGATTCATAACCGCGTTCTCGAAATGAACAAAGTCGCCTTTGTAGGTAGCCCGCTCGTCGGTCCAGGCAACGCGGAGAGCCTCGATGTACTCATTTAACCGACGTCCTCTCTGAGCGAAGTCGACACCGAGTGCGTTGTATTCCTCCCATGACCAGCCCGAGCCAACACCTAATTCGAAACGCCCGTCGGTGAAGTGATCCAACGTCAGAACTTCCTTAGCTGTTAGCAAAGCTGGTCTCTGCGTAAGTATGAGAACCCCTGTAATGAAACGCAGTTTCGTTGTGCTGTTAGCTAGTGCCTGAGCAACAAATAGTGGATCAAATATGCCAGTTTCTGGACCCCAGTTCGGTTCACCATCTTCGGTGTAGGGGTAATCCGATTCATATGTGGGGAAGAAGACAACGTGTTCAGGTAGAGACAACGTTCGAAAATTAAGTTCTTCAAGGGCTTGAGCGAAATCCTGAGCGAACGACAAACCTCGCCGTGGTGAATTACCGAAAAAGCCGGCGATGCTGATGTGCACAATCAATTCCCTCCCGCAAAAGCAAAGTGAGTCACCCTTAGCGTCGCGACCCCTGCTCCCTAAACAGACTGATACAGGACTGATTTTGACGCAAATTCCATTAAAAAGATCGGTACCTTCGAAAGATGTGACCGACGAATTCGCGCCCTCAGCTGATCAACTTATTGCTCACAATGAAAGTTTTTCGAGCAGTTTCGACGATGGAGGGCTAGCTGTTGCTCCAACGATGCGATTAGCGGTTGTGGCGTGCATGGATTCTCGTATGGATATTTTTAAGATCTTGGGTCTCGAAAACGGAGAAGCACACATATTGCGTAACGCGGGGGGCGTAATTACTGATGACGTCATTCGCTCTTTGTGCTTATCCCAACGGTTCTTGGGTACCAAAGAAATCCTGTTATTGCACCACACAGATTGCGGCCTCCAAAAGGTCAGCGAAGATGACTTCAAAGCTGATCTCGAAGCCGAACTTGGAATCAAACCCCGATGGTCACTTGAACCCTTTGCTGACCCTTACAGCGATACCCGCCAGTCGATGCAACGCCTCATACTGACCCCATTCGTTGACGCTAATTATTTACGTGGATTCGTATATGACGTCACCGACGGACAATTACGTGAGGTCAGCCAAGCAGATTAGACCTCGTGCAGGTACCGTCTCGAGAAGATGACATCTGGAACCTCTAGTTGAACGCTCTATTTACCGAACGCAGACTGGTTCCGCTTTATGTGTGCGGAATTCTGGGCCCGTTTGGAGGCACTGTTCTATCGCCGATGATTCCAGAGTTGAGAGATGCTTTTGATACGAGCACCTCGACTGTTGCATGGGGGATCGGTGCTTTCTTCTTTCCGTTTGCTGCCCTGCTCCTCGTTTCAGGGACACTCGGAGAAAGGTGGGGTCGCGAGAGAACCATAAAGACGGCAATTTTCTTGTATGCCCTGGCCTCTATTGCTTGTGCCGCGAGCTCGTCTATATACGTATTTTTTGCAGCTCGAGCGGCTCAAGGTTCATTCAACGCATTTATGACTCCGTTGCTTATAGCCACACTCACCGATGTTGCTCCGAAAGAGCGAATAGGTAGAGCGGTTGGGACTTATTCGGCGTTCCAGGCACTCGGTGGAGTCTTGGGGATGTTTGTTGGAGGAATCGCAGCTGACGTTGGTTGGAGATGGGCATTTGTGGTGACCGGACTCGTTGCGTTAGTGATGTGTTCGAGAGTTCCGACTGCTCCAATAACGGACCATCAAACAGCCCTAGGGATGCGGTCGGTCTTAAACCGGAGGATGTTCTTGCTTGGATTGGTCGCTCTCACCCAAGCGATTGGCCCTGGGGGAGTGCAACTGCTCGTCGCACTCGTAGGTAGGGACGTTCTGAGTTTGTCGGGCTCCGCTACTGGTGCTCTGCTCATAACAGGCTCGCTGACAGCGGTGCTACTCACACCTATTTGGGGCACTGTGATTGATCGAGTTGGCGCGAAACGAGGCACTGTTCTGGCGCTTTTGTTGTCGATGGTCGGTGCTGTCGTATTGTCACAAACCAAAACAACTTTGTCGTTGGTAATCGTATGGGCATTAGTTGGAGCAGTTATCCAATGCATCTCCACGGGCTTTCAAATGCTGGCCGCTACTGGAGTTCCAGGAAACAGGGGAGGCGGTATTTCCTTCGTTCTTTCCCACCGTTTTCTCGGGCACGCGATTGGCCCACTTATATGGGTCCCGATCTTTGAACAGAATGTTTCGTTCGCGTACATCGGGGCGGCAGCGTTCGGAGCAGTATCGATCGCTTTCGTATACGCAGCCCAGCACGACACCCTGTCTCAGGCTGTTGAATGAGAATTAACGAGTTGGAAGCCAACTAGCTATTGCTTGCCCGATTTCGTTAGGACTGTCTTCTTGAATGAAGTGGCTGCCGCTTACGGTGACTTCGGTTTGGTTCGGCCAAGAACGCACGAACTCTCTTTGCGGGCCGGTCAGTATGGAGCCGGGATCAGCGTTAATGAACAATTTCGGTACATCCGAATTGCTCAACCATTGGCCGTAGTCCGTAACGATTGCGACGACGTCAGCCGGTTCGCCCTCGATGGGTATTTCGCGAGGCCAGGTCAAGGTTGGACGACGATGTTGTGGGTCAAGAAATGGTCTGCGATATTCGGTCATTTCCTCGTCAGTAAGTTCCCTTAAAACGGCACTCGGGAGAACTCTGTCCACGAAGATATTTTTTTCGATAACCATTTCCTCACCTGCAGGTGAACGAAAGCCCTGGAACACTCGTCTGCCACCCTCATCAAAATTTTCCCATAGAAGATCGGCAACAACTGCTTCCATATAAGCGATTCCAGCGACCCGGTCGCGATGACGGTTCGCCCAATCGAAACCCAACGCGGATCCCCAATCGTGAATCACGAACGTCACATGGTTTCCGAGGTCTAGTTGCTCTAAGAGCCCATCTAAATATTCTCGATGGTCAACGAATCGATAGGTACCAGCGCTGACGTCGTCGAGTTTGTCTGAATCTCCCTGCCCGATGAGATCTGGTGCTATGCATCGACCTTTCTCTGAAAGGTGCGGAATGATGTTGCGCCACAGATAGGAAGATGTCGGGTTGCCATGCAAAAAGACGATGGGGTCTCCTTCTCCAACCTCGTGGTAAGCCATCTGTTTGCCTAAAACAGTTTTGTACTGCTTAGAAAGTGGTTCGGTTGAGAAAGGCGCATCGGACATGATTACTCCTGCTGTGTTTAAGTCTCCTCACTTCCTACACCAGTTAGGCCCATCTTTTCACGAATCAAAGAACGAACTTTCAATGATCTATGTGAAACGCATGAAACTGGTTACAGCAAAGCGAACCTTGATAACGCAGTAGCGACATCGGATTCGACAACGACCGGTGACTCAAGTATCGCCGTCAACCACTCTGGTCGCCCCAAAGATACGACGGTCACAGCTAGTTCCATATTCGACAACATTTCTATTTGCCGCACGTGGTCGAATGCGTAGCTGGGGGGACGAATATCTGACGCCAATTCTGCTAATGCCCAGGGATCCGGTGCAGACCCATCGAGGTCAGAAGCTGAAACATGCAACAAACTGGGAGAGGTCGGCCGACCGCCGCCGCCATCCAGACCGGGACCGTCCATGATGATTAGGCCATTGATCTCGGTTGGTCGCGACCCAAATAACAGTAAGCCGACATATCCGCCCAAGCCATAACCCAACAAAGTGACGCGACCGAGTTTGGCTAGTACGGCATCGGCGTCAGACATTAAGGCCTCGCAGGTGTAGCCACCTCCTACCGGAACCGTTGAAGCACCGTGTCCGGTGAAATCCAAAGCAAAGATAGGTCCTTTCCAACCTTGAACAGCTTCGGGGATTGCGGATGGTGAACGTTCACCTAATCCGTGAAGGATGAGTAAGGGATGTCCATGCCCGTCGCGAAGTTCATGTAACGCCAGCCGACTGCGGACGTGTTCCAAGAATGTCGTCGTCATAAGACGCGCTCCAAGAAATCGACAGTTATCGCAGCAACATGGTCTGGTCGTTCGATATGAACGAAGTGACCAGTATTTGCTAAAGCATGAAATTCGGCGCCCTCAGGGAGAATCGGAAAGGCTTCATCCGGGGTCGTTCCCCAGCCCATTTCTTCTTTTTCGGTACCGATTACTCCTAGGTATGGGACATGAAGACCTCGCAACCTTGGGATTGCCCATTCTGGCCTCCAAGCTCCAGAAGGTCCGAACCGCAAAGTTGGATCAATCTTCCAACGCCAGCCGTCATCATCGCGCCTGGCTCCGACGGTCACTAGATATTGGAGCCACTCAATGGATAACCGAGGATTCATCAACTTGCGCCGTTCGGCTAAACCTTCGATCGTGTCGGCCCTTCGACTCAGCTGACCCGCTTTGCGTCGATGGTCTAACCAGCTGTTTAACTCGGTAGCAAGAGCTTTCACATCTGACCGGTCAACCTGGTTAGTGAAACCCCGTTCGTTTGGTATGCCATCGAGATTGATAACCGCGCCCACTCGGTGAGGAAGAACTTCAGCTAGTTGGTTCATCATCCCGCCTCCCTTGCTGTGACCCAACACGGGAATGGGCTTACTAGTGCCAAGTGACTCAATTACGTGGGCAGCGTCACGCATGTCCGCTTCCCACGTGTAAAGAGCAGCCATATCGCTATCTCCATGACCGCGTTGATCCCACGCGACAACCCGGAAACCTTGTTCAGCTAACAGAGGCGCAAACAAATCCCATGTTCCGGCGAAATCAAATCCGCCATGAGCTAAAAGAATCGGTTGAGACATTTCATCGCCCCACTCGACAACCGATACTTCAATCCCCCCAACGTCAACGCGACGTGAACGGTCCGGGCGTCGTGCTTGGGGCAATGCTGAACGGATGACATCGACTTCGTTACTCATAATTTGAGAGTTAATTGGTTACGAGGTTCGATGTAACAGCGACAGCTGAACAAAATGAAGAGAGGTCAAAAGGGATCTTTTTCGTGCGCAGGGACCCTGTCAGATTGGCACACTCGCACGTCGCTCGCTTAATCGCGTAACTTGCAGTCATGGCAAATGACATTGATATTGGACTGTTCTCCATTAACACCGACCATCTGGTTGATGCGGAAGCGCTATCTCAGGTGGCTATAGCTGCAGAGCAGGCAGGCTTCGAGTCGTTGTGGACCGCAGAACACGTTGTGTTGCCCGACCCGCAGTCACCCCCATCACCTTTGCCACCGGATGCCGAACTGCTCGACCCGACTGTCGCATTGGGCTATATCGCGGCTGTAACGACCCACATAAAGTTAGCTACCGGCATCATCATTCTCCCTCAACGCAACCCACTCGTTCTGGCCAAAGAACTTGCCAGCGTCGATGTGTTGTCTAACGGCCGGATGCTCTTTGGAGTCGGAGTTGGGTACCTTGAACCCGAATTTGCTGCGATTGGAATTCCTATGGAGGATCGCGGCCGTCGCACCACCGAATACATCGAAGCAATGCGTTCAATATGGAACGACGACGAACCCGCTTATGAAGGCGACTACGTGTCGTTCGCTGGGGTGAAAGCCTTCCCTCGACCAATACAACCTTTGGGCCCACCGGTAGTGATGGGCGGTCATTCGAAACCAGCATGGCGGAGATCGGTCACCCATAGTCAGGGGTGGTATGGGTTCATGCTGGACCCAGAGGCGACAACCGAGAATTTGGCTGGCCTGACTGAGGCCGCTCAAAAATATGAGCGTCCTAACGAACTCGGGCGACTCGAAATTACCGTGACCCCCCGAATGCGCCCTGGTCCAGAAATGATTGAACAATATGGCGAACTCGGTGTTGATCGCCTCGTATTGCTTTCGGGAGCTCGCTCAGTTGATGAGTCCCTAGCGTTTATCGAACACATACATGAAACGTTGTTGAGCTGATGACCCTTCAACCACTCCATGGTCTTCGCGTCGTTGAACTATGTGAAGGAATAGCTGGCCCTTGGGCAGGCAGACTCCTCGCTGGCTACGGCGCGGATGTCATCAAAGTAGAACCACCAATAGGTGATCGATCCCGAGCAATGGGCCCGTTCCCATCTGATGGCCCCAACCCAGAAACTGGCGCTTTGCATCTGCACCTGAACACCGGAAAACGTTCTGTTGTCGGCCAAGTTGGAGATGAACTAGTTGATCGCCTTATAGATGGGGCAGATATCGTCCTGCAATCGAGCGCACTCATAAATCCCGAAGATATTGAGCAAAGCCACCCAGGACTAGTGCTTATCAGTGTCACATCGTTTGGTTTAACGGGCCGATACAGCTGGTGCCAGGGTGAAGAGATCGTCCACTATGCGATGGGCGGACCAATGTCAGCTAGCGGAGAACCTGGCCGCGAACCCATCAAAATGGGGGCGGATCTAGGTCAGTATCAATGTGGAACCCACACTGCTACGGCTGCGCTCGCAGCGGTAGCAGCAGTGCGTCGTAATGGTCGTTCAATTCATGTGGACATGAGCAACGTCGACACTCAGATCACCTCAATTGACCGACGCATGACCTTTCTTCTCTACAACGCGTATCGAGGCGAAAATGTGCCTCGAAGCGGTGGATATGCCACATCGATCTTCCCTGGAGGTTGCCGTCCAGCTCTCGATGGACATGTCCAAGTTTCCACCCTTATGAACTGGTTGCCCCGAATGTTGGGCGTGATGGACGACCCAGAAATGTCAGCCCTCTATGACGACCCGACGTGGATTACCAACGAAGACCTCCCCGAACTAGCAGACGCACGACTACTGGAATGGACTCTTGGACGTAACAGGCAAGAGGCAATGGAAGAAGCTCAAGCTGGAGGCTGGCCCATCACCGCAGTTAATAGGCCTATTGACCTGCTGACAGACCCACATTTCGTCGAGAGGGGTTTCTTTACAGAAGTCGAACAAACGAACGCAGGCCCAACAGTTCAACCAGGCGGCCCTATCCGCGTGGCGGAAGGATGGAGTGCTGAACGTCCCGCGCCCACCATTGGTCAACACCAAACAGAACTGGAAGCTGAAGAACCGAGAACTAAAGAAATAACAACAAAAATTGATGATGAACTGCCATTGGCAGGCATCCGAGTACTCGATATGACAGTTGTATGGGCTGGTCCTTATTCCACTCAAATTCTTGGAGATCTGGGAGCAGACGTAGTTCGAGTAGATAACCCATGGGTCTTCCCTACCGCAACCCGAGGTTATTTTCCTCGCCCGACTAAGGAGATGATCGCCAATCTCGGTGGTATTGGCGGCGGGTACCCGGACGCTGAACCGGGTGAACGCCCCTGGAACCGATTCGCTCTTTTCAATGCCCATGCGAGAAATAAGCGGAGTATCACGCTGGATCTCCGCCAGGACCGAGGTAAAGAGGCGTTCCTGCAGTTAGTTGACATTAGTGACGTACTCATCGAAAACAACTCTGTCGATTTGATGGATCGATTAGGAATTGGCTGGGACGAACTACACGCCCGAAATCCAAAATTGATCATGATTCGGATGCCCTCGGTTGGTTTGGAGGGTCCATACAGGTCATTTCTTGGATTCGGTGTCAACTTTGAAGCGCTGTGCGGATTGGGTGCCATTCGGGGTTACCAAGACGCCGATCTATCTGAAAACGAAGCCGTCTACCATATGGACGCGGCGTCGGGAGCGGCAGGAGCTTTCGCAGCGCTCATGGCCCTGCATCGGCGAGAAAAAACTGGAGTTGGCGAATTAGTAGAAATCTCGCAAGCAGAAAACATGCTGAACCACATAGGCGAGCTTCTCATCGATGCAGGCCGAACCGGAACAGTTCATCAACCACTTGGTAACCGACACCGGATCCATGCGCCACAAGGTTGTTACCCATGTTTGGGCGACGACCAATGGGCGGTGATATCTGTAACCAATGATCAGCAATGGCAGTCCTTGGTAGAAATTTTGGAATCACCGCGATGGGCAACAGACCAGGCATTGGCGACGGTTGAAGGGCGACAGCAACGACACGACGAAATCGATGAGCACCTGAGCGCATGGACGGCCCGACATACAGCCCACGAAATATTTGAAACATGTCAACTAGCGGGTATCCCTGCAGCGCCAGTCATGCATGAAGATGAGACATTCGCCGAACCGCACTTTCGAGAACGAGGCCTCTTCGCGCTTAATGGCAGCGCAGACGCCGGGATGCATGAATATCCGACACATATATGGCGATGGACTGGGCCCGACATGCGATTTGAAGCTCTACCGGTCCTTGGCGGAGACAATGAGGCAGTCTTCAAAGACCTGTTAGGGATGAGTGACGCTGAATACGAACTTATGGTCGAAGATGGTCACATCCAGCTTGACTACCTTCAGCCTGATGGAACCCCACACTGATAGAGATTGATTTCAGTCAGGCCGATCAAGCCGAAACTGGTCGCGAGTAGTTGTGTAGTCCATACCAGCCAGACGACCTAACGCATCAAGCTGAACTGGGTCGATCCTCGTTCCGTCTAAGGCATCGCTATCTATGTGGAATGCGATCACTTCACCGAAGGTGACTGCGTGATGCAATCCGTTGGGGTCACCGAATTCGACTTCATGAATCGCTTTACATTCGATAATCGCTTTGGCTTCTTCAACTCCGGGTGCATCAACCTGACCGAACTTTGCGGCGGTGAGGCCAGTCTTTTCGAATTCATCAACATCAGGTGCCAGGGTTGCAGAAGAATTGTTCATAGCGACAGCTAAATCATGGTCCACGAGACTCGCTGTGAACTCTCCAGTATCTCGGATGTTTTGTAACGAATCTTTGATGACTCCATCGAATACACCAGTAGAAAACATAAGCACCGGTGGATTAGTCGCTACAGCGTTGAAGAACGAATACGGAGCCAAATTGGGGACACCATCGACGCTCGTTGTCCCGATCCAACCGATAGGACGAGGAATGATAAGCCCCGTCGTCAGCTTGTAACGGTCTGCTGTATCGAGGTCGTCGACCAGAAAAGAAGTTCGTTCCACGTTGCTCAACTTTCCGTCACACGGAAGCGGAGCAGAGGGGGACCGCTTTCCCCGTCCCGGTTCGTAGCTTCTTCAAACACAGCTTCTACACGGTCGCCAATAGAAACATGCTCAGGGTCACATTCAACAATGTTGGTCATCACACGCGGACCTTCATCTAATTCCACATAGGCCAACACGAAGGGAGTTACCTTGCTCCAACCACCAGGAATTCGTCGTGTCACCGTGGAACTGTAGATAGAGCCTTTCCCCGATGCTTTGAACCAACTGACTTTCTGTGAGCCGCATTCAGGACATATTTCTCTAGGGAACCAGATAACAAAATCGCAATCATCGCAACGAGGAAGTACGAGATCCCCCTTTTCAGCGCCTTCGAAAAAGGGCAAGTTTTCAGAGTTTGGTTGAGCAGCCTTAGCTGGCAACTTCATAGCGACCTTCCCAACACCATTGTCGAACTCGCTGACCTGGTTGCCAAACTTCCTCCGGTTCCGTGGGCAACAGCTAATTCACAATCGGGTACTTGCACCTCGGTGTGTGCTTCATTGCGTAGCTGGCGAACCGCTTCGATCACCTTTGTCATGCCGCCCCTGTTCGCTGGATGGTTGTTACACAGACCACCCCCGTCAGTGTTAAAGGGAAGTTCTCCGTGAGGAGCTCGCAACGCTCCCGAAGCAACGAATTGGCCTCCTGTTCCACGTTCACAAAACCCTAAATCCTCCAGAGTGATCAAGACCGTGATCGTGAAACTGTCGTATACCGACACGTAATCAATGTCGTTAGGAGTCACCCCAGCTTCTGCGAATGCCAAAGGACCTGAACGCACCGCACCAGTGTGAGATAAATCTATTCGGCCTGATTGGGAAGACTTTACGAAAGACCCTGTGCCCAGAATAGGAATTGCGTGCCGCGTTAAACGATTTGCTACTGACTCACTGACGATCACCATGGCTCCGCCACCATCGGTAATCACGCAGCAATCAAGGCGGTGCAGTGGGTCCGAGATCATTGGTGATTCCAGAACCTCGTCAACAGTCACCACATCCTGCAAAAACGCGTGAGGGTTGTGTTGTGCGTGAGTAGACGCTGCCACCTTAACTTCGGCAAGCTGCTCAGACGTCGTACCAAATTCGTACATATGGCGTTGAGCAGCTAGTGCATAACCGCCCGGAACTGACATACCCCACTGGCTTTCGAATGGCGCCTCCGGCGCTCCGCCTGCCCGGCCACTTCCCCCAGGAGCGTCTCCACCGGTTCGCGGTTTCCCAGCCAAGGTAATTAATGCCACATCTATATGCCCTGCGGCGATCGCAGCGGCGGCATGTTGCGCGTGTACTAGATATGAGGAACCACCGGTTTCGGTGTCGTTTACGTAGTGACAGTTCAACCCTAAATAATCGACCATCGATAGCACCCCGAAGCCGGGCGCATCGCCCGCTGAGTAGTACGCGTCGACGTCAGATGTTGAGAGACCCGCATCAGCTAGGGCACCAAGTGCAACATCTGCGTGAATCTGGGGAAGAGTTCGGTCAGGTAAATGTCGCTCAGGATGCTCATACACGCCGGCGATGAACGCTTTGCCTTTTATGCTCACCTACTGGAAGCTAGCGGGGATATGAACAATTTGTCGGATTGGAACCATAGGAGATACGAAGCCAACGCTGATCTAATTGCGGGTCTGAACTAGCTATGACAAATACGTCGCGCAGTAAGTGGTGGGTGCTCGGATCATTGTGGGCTCTCTATGCTTCCTTTGGTTTAGTCGCAGGTTCATTGGCTCCACTTCTTGGTCATATTCGAGTGGACCTAGGCATGTCTCATGCCGCGATGGGAGCCGCGCTCGGTGCTTGGCCGTTCGTCTATTTGGCTGTGTCAGCTATCGCCGGAAAACTCTTAGACCGTTACGGACTTCACATCGGCTTAGCGGTGGGAGCAGTCTTAATAAGTAGCTCGGCGTTACTTCGCGCCGCTGCTCAATCTGGAACGACTCTTTGGTTGGCCGTCGCCGTTTTTGGGCTCGGCGGCCCATTTATATCGATTGGAGCACCCAAGTTAGTAACCGAATGGTTTGCCGCTGAGGAACGAGGACTTGCGGTTGGGTTGTACAGCACCGCCTCTTCTCTTGGAGCGATTACAGCGCTAGTCATAGCGGATCCACTGCGTGGCGCGACGGGTCATTGGCGTTGGGTGATGGTGATTTTCGCAGCTGTATCTCTTACTAGCGGCCTGTTGTGGGTGGTTGTGAGCAGTCAGAATCCTCTCCGTGACAAACCTGAGTTGATTGACGATCAGCACGAAGGATTATGGCGTGATCCAACGGTACGAAGAATCTTGTTTTTAGCGTTCGCCATCTTCTTCGTTGGACACGCACTTAACGGGTGGATGCCCGAAATGTTGCGCACTGGACCTTGGTCCACTCGTGGCGCTGCGTGGCTAACTGCAGGTGGAATAACGATCGGTGTTATCGGTTCGTTGATCATTCCTGGTCGTGTGAGCGTTTATAAGCGACCACAATTTCTGATCATGATGTTTATTGCGATGGCGGTGTGTGTCTGGTCTTTGGCAGCCTCATCACAAACACTCCACGTCTTTGCGATTGCAGTTATAGGGACCGTTCGAGTGTGCAGTGTTCCCATGGCGATGTTGATGTTGATGTCCAGTCGCTCTGTTCCAGATGCTCGAATGGGAACCGCAGGAGGATTATTTTTCACTGCTGGGGAACTTGGGGGAGTGTCGGGGCCTTGGGGTATTGGGATCGCTCGCCAAAACTCTGCTGACTTTGGATCATCGGTCGCCGTATTGTCGGTCGTGGCCATTGTCTCTGCAATTGCGTGCTGGCGTTTCTGGCGATCAGGATTCTTAGATCATGCTTAATCAATCTCGTCCTAATGGAGTGACTAAATGAGCCGACGGGAAGCTCAAGATCGATGGGACGCGATCTACAGCGAACATCAGACTGTTGGAGAACCTGACCCGTTTATAACCGCATCAAAGTTTCTTCCAGCGTCACCCGCTAAGGCAGTCGATCTTGCGGGAGGAACTGGCGGCACCGCTCTTTGGTTAGCCGCCAACAGGTACGAGGTTTCCCTCGTGGAAATATCTCAAGCGGCTTTAGACGTAGCCAAAAGAGAAGCGGCTCGTCGACAACTCAAGCTGTCGACGATTCACCATGACCTCGAATCGTCTGCGCAGCTTGTTGACCATTGGGATATAGCGGTGTGCTGCAACTTTCTCGACCGCTCGCTGTATTCGATACTTGCTAACTACGTCACTCCCAACGGAGTGCTGTTTGTAAAAGTAGCGACCGTCACCAATCTGGAACGCCACGAAAAACCCAGCCGACGCTACCTCGTCGAAACTGGAGAACTCCCAGACCTAGTCCCAGGTTTCGAACCACTCTCTTATGTTGAAGACTGGTTCGATGACCGACATGAAGCCCGAATGGTTTGTCGACGTGTCGTCGACTGACGGGTTAGCGAACAGAAACTAAGTCCACGACGAAGATCAGATGCTCGTTAGGTCCTATGACGCCGCCCGCGCCGGCACTCCCGTAAGCCAACGCTGGGGGAATAGTGAGTTGACGACGTCCTCCGACACGCATACCCACTACTCCTTGATCCCAACCTGAAATAACTTGCCCACCTCCGAGTTTGAAACTGAAGGTTTGGCCACGGTTCCAAGAAGCATCGAACTCATTACCCGTGTTCCATGACACTCCCACATAATGCACTTCTGCCAGATGGCCGGCTTCGGCTTGGTCGCCATCACCGTTGATGATGTCGACTATGCCTAACTGTTTGCCGGTTGGGTCGCCTTCGGGAACTTCTACTTGGGGCTTTTCACTCATGGCAGCAGCGTAAGCGGCAACCGCTCCAGAAGAAAGTCAGTCGAGCCCTTCTAAGAAGTTCAGCATGGCAGAACTGACTTCTGACGAACATTCTTGTTGGAGCCAGTGACCGGCACCCTCAATAATTTCGCAGTGACGTAGGTCACCTAAAGCTTGCTGCATGCTGCTGATTGCTTCAGGAGTGTTCCCTGCAATCAGGTCTGTCGAACCACCCATGTAGAACGAAGGCTGGTTGATAGTTGATCCGAGGAAGGGAGCCGTAATAGCTGGCAGCCTGTTGATATTTCGATACCAATTCAGACCCCCTCGGAAACCTGTTCGAGTTATCTCTTCAACATAGAAGTGGAGATCTTCCTCAGTCAGCCACGAAGGTAGCTCGTCGGGCGATACGAGTTGGTCCGTCATAGCTTCGCCAGCCGGGAAGTGACCATCGAACGGCTCACTTATGTCGCCGTTCCGGAGAGCGTCGCCACTGATGACATACAAGAAACCCCGCATAGTTCTATAAATATCAGCTTCAAGGTCTGCTTCTGCCTTGCCTGGCTCCTGAAAGAACAAACGGTAATAGTCCCGTTCAGGGCCCGCTGCTTGAGCCATCAACCCGTTCAGGTCGATACCTTCGGGTAGGGCTCCTATTGGGCCTGTGTAGGGCACGCTCAAACAAGCGACAGCGCGAAACAAATCGGGTCGCATAAGAGCGGCAAACCAAGCAACGGGTGCACCCCAATCATGGCCAGCTACGACCACCGGTCCCTGTTTTAGGTGATTAGCGACAGTGACGACATCTCCGACGAGATGGTTGATGTCGTAGGCCTCTATTGCCTGCGGCGCACTTGTTTTCCCGTAACCACGCATCGACATGGCAACAGCTTGATATCCGGCCTCGGCTAGGGCATCTATTTGGTGCCGCCACGAGTACCAACTTTCAGGGAAGCCATGACACATCACAACCGCCGGGCCTTCCCCTTTGGTTACGTAATGGATTTGTATCCCATTGCCTTCGATGACGTGTTCTTCTAGATCGCTAATCATGAAGAGAGTTTGTCACTACTCGTACCGGTCGTCGCAATCTAGGGTGCAGTTATGAGTGAATTGAGATTTGATGGCAGAGTCGCGTTGGTAACTGGTGCCGGCGGTGGACTCGGCCGAGAACACGCACTCCTGCTCGCGTCGCGAGGAGCGGCGGTGATGGTGAATGACCTGGGGTCACCAACCATGGGAGGCCAAGACCATGACCCAAGCCCAGCTGAAGCTGTGGTCGAAGAAATACGGGCGGCAGGTGGTGTAGCGGCCGCAAATAGCGATTCTGTAGCCACACGCGAAGGCGCTGAATCCATGGTCGCTGCCACGCTGGAAGAATTCGGGCGACTCGATATTCTCATCAACAATGCCGGAATTATCCGCAACCGAACATTCCTGAATATCAACGAATACGAATTCGAACCGGTTATTGACGTCCACGTCAAAGGATGTTTCTTCGTGAGTCGTCCCGCGTATGAACATATGAAATCAGTTGGTTATGGCCGAATCATCAACACCAGCTCAGGGTCGGGGCTGTTCGGATCATTCGGTCAAAGCGCATACTCCGCAGCCAAAGCAGCTATTTACGGGTTCACCCGAACACTCGCGATCGAAGGATCTCGGTACGGCATACATGTCAACGCGATAGCACCAGGCGCATTGACTCGAATGACCGGCGACGTTCTGGGCGACGACGGCGACATCGCCGATATCACCGGCCTCACCGGAGAGGACCTCATGATGCAGTTAGGCCCACAACAGGTTGCACCTGCGGTGGTCTACCTCGCACACGAATCATGTTTGCTTAACGGCGAAACGCTCTCCGCTTCGGGAGGCAGAGTAGGTCGAGCGTTCATGGGCGTAACTAAAGGAATATACGAAGAGGACCTGACCCTTGAATCGGTCGCTGAACGTATAGACGAAATATGCGACGAAGATGACTATGTGGTGCCCGACAACGTCGACCAAGAAATGCAGCTGCTACTCGAACACTTCAACACAGACGACGCATGATCGATCAGGCGGTGAGTGCAGCTAACGCTGTTTCGTACTCGGCTTGTTCTAAGCCGTGCGGGTAGGCACACACCAAATCGATTCCAGCTTCAGCCCACGCATTCAATTGCTCTTTTGCGTGGCCGAGATCGTCGCTGCGTAAACAAGTGCCGGCAACGACATCTTCAGGTGTCAACAAACCTTGGCGTACGAAATGATGATGATAATTAGCCATAGCGTCGTAGTTCACTGCGTCTGTGTGCAGAGCTTCATCGGGGCTGAGACGTACATATAGAACTGTGTAAGGGGTGCGCCCGTTCGCTTGACCAACGTTCCTTGCTAATTCAACAGTTTCTTGTGCATGTTGTGGGGTTAACCAGTTCAACACCAAACCGTCCGAACGAGCTGCACCTAACTCGACCATTTTGGGTCCGAGCGCCCCAACAAGTACAGGGAAGCCCTTGCCGAAAGTCACACCAAAGCGTGCTTGTCCCATCAGTTCGTCGCACGCGACTTCTGTCCAACGTAACGGTGACGTGGGGAATGGAACGCCTAGACGATCGGCGGCTTCGCGGTGTGACACCCCGATTCCTAACGAGAATCTTCCTTCTGACTGCTCTTGCAGGGTTGCTGCGGAAAGAGCAAGGTGGGGTAGTGACCGAAAGGGTGCCGCAGCGACACCCACTGCTCCTCCGACATGTTCGGTTTCGGCGAACATCGCGGCGAGACTTATCCACGGGCTTCTCCCCGATAACCCTCCATCAGGTGTTCGGTTACCTGTTTCGGGGAGATAAATCGAAGAATATCCGTGGTCTTCAGCGAACTTCCCTAACTCAACGACTTGAGTCACTGGAAGATCCCGCATACAGATACCTAATTCCATAACCCCTACCTTTGAATGATTTTCGTCACTGAATCTATGGGAGATCTTGTTATCTAGGCGACTCTCGACAAAACGAAAGATCCTCAGTGACCAGAACCACTCTTTGATGAGACTACGATTCGGCTCAGATTTATTTTTTAGAAGGCGACGCCTGTGGCAAACCCAGTCGATAAGAACCCTAACTATTGGGTGTTGTCCATAGACGACGACCCATTTCTTCGCCTCGGGCTTGAAAGCGCATTGGGTCAAACCAAAGACATCGAACTTTCGTCTGCTTCGTCAAAGACCGAAGGTATGAAACTCTTCGTAGACATGTGGAATAACTCGAGTGAGGATCTCATCCGTAAACCAAGTCTGGTCCTGCTAGATCAGGACTTACAGGGCGGCGAAAAAGGCACCGATCTTTTAAGTGACATCGTCGACTTCTGCGGGGGAGTTCCACAAGATGCAGCGAAAGTGTGCATGCTTTCAGCGAGTCAACGGCAACGAGATTGGGTTAAAGCATTCGAACTGGGAGCGATCGGTTGGATCGATAAAGCCGCAGTAACGAACCTCAACGAATTCCCGGGCAGGCTCCGAGACATCATCAATAACCGGCAAGTCGAATGGGACGGCACCCAAGCCCAATACATCATGCGAGTCCAACAAAACAGGGACCAACGCCCGGTACTGACTCCAAGGATGAAACAAATCCTTGTAGAAACCGCTCGCCAAGGCGATCTAAAAGCCGCGGCATCAGAAATCGGTATCGCCTACAACACTGCTCGAGCAACATTGGGAACGGTTTTCGAAAAACTTGGCACCAAAAATCAGGCATCTGCGGTAGCGACGGCAATTCACTATGAGCTGATAACTGCCGAAGAGTGCCTTCCGGTGATCTAAGAGATGAACCGCCTTCTTGTTGCCACGACGACTGCGAACTGGACTGAAACGATTTGGGGACAGGTGTTCTTAGCGGCAGTGTTGATTCTGCTTGTTAATTCGATAATTTTTCTCCCCCGTCGACTGTCTCGTGTTCGCAAGCAACGAAAATTAGAAGTTGTCCCAAAAGTAAGGGGTCTGTCTCTCACTGATATGGACGAGAAGTATTTCCAGTTGCGGGTATCGGCAGCACCCCGATCTTTAGTTGAAGCAGGTTTACGATTGGCGGTCGCAGTCCAAGGTCCAAACGATATGGCGCGCCAAGTTGTGACTGAGCCAACTCCAGTTCCCCAGAACACGTTGGTGGTGCCCCGAGAGTTAGCGCCTATCGGCTCAACGTTGTGGGTGAACTGGGTGCTAGGTGATCGCGTTGGGCCTGGAGCGTCTATTCGTGTGTCGCGAAGCCTTTAAAATAACTGACCTTTTGTGTGTCTCAATCTCGGATTACTTGAGTGAATTAAGATATTTAGCTCGGTCTTTGTCGGAGAAGTCGGCAGGCACGTGGATGTGCTCATTAATTCCGGTCTGCCAATGAGTGTCCTTGTCCACCCACACCCCGTCGCGTTTGACTAAGAGAAGGTCACAGACATCGCAGCGGACACCTTTCCGACCAAATAGTAAACCGAATAGCCAGATCCCGAATACACCACGAAATAGCCAACTTAGAAGACTCGGGCCGGCCAAAGACGCAGCCGCTGCTGCTACACCAACCGCTGCAACAAGAGCTGCTGCAGCGATAGCAGCTGGAGGCAGATCGCCTATGGCATCAATAAATCCGGTGTCTGAACTGGAAACACCCGGTGATGATTGAGGACTTTGAATCTCACCGTCATCTGTACCGTCATCTGTACCGTCATCAGTACCGCCACCAGAACCGTCATCGGTACCGTCGCCTGGGGTGTCTGATGGTTGATCAGGGTCTGGTAGACCTGATCCCGGTAAACCTTGCTCTTGGTCGTCAGGGATACCGTTTCCGTCGACGTCTTCGTCTTCGCCGTCTGGGATGCCGTCACCATCAGTGTCGGGGTTCGTTGTATCAGGGTCGGATCCGTCGATCAGTCCGTCACCGTCAACGTCATCGTTTTCGGGGTCAGCGTCAGAACCGTCGATCAGTCCATCACCGTCACAGTCGGAGTCGTTCACACAAGAAGGTGATTCTTGGCTGTCAGGTACCCCGTCGCTGTCAGAGTCAGGATTCGAGTCCTCCTCCACATCTGGTATCACGATGTCTTGCGGTTTGTCGTCTTCCTCTGGCACATCAGTATCTGGAGCGTCGGGTGCTGGTGGGTTGGATGGTTCGATTGGTTTCGTTTCTGGGACTACCGGCGTGTCATCTTCGACCGGGTCGTTGTTGTTATCGGCGCAACGTGGGTCTTGGATACATTCAGTGAGTTCCTGATTGTCTGGTAACCCATCACCGTCACAGTCGGCTACAAGGATGCAGGCAGGGATCTCGTTGTTGTCGTTGATGCCGTCGTCATCGCAATCCGCGAGTAACACACAACCATCAACCTCGTCTTCGTTGAGGATCCCGTCCCCATCAAGGTCAGGGTTCGGAGGTGGAGGTAGAAGATCAACGTTTTCGTTGACGACATCAACGATCTTGTTCGCCAACGACGCGAACTCATATGAGGACTCATCATGAACAATCGAAACGTTGACATAACTGGTGATGTCACCATCTGGTACACCGTCAGCGAGACCGGTCACATTCACCCCTTGGGTGGTGCTCCAGTTGAACGGATAGAACCACAGCACGTCTTTGTCGACCGTAACTTCTGAGGTGTCAGTGTTCGCGATAACAATCTTCACAGGCGCTGTCGGTTTGGTGTTCAACTTGACATTGAACGAGTCAGATGCCCCGTTTTCGTCAGTGGTGATCTGCGTTTTGGAGACCGTGAAACCAGCAGGATCTGGGCATTTCTGCTCAAAGATCGGATACGGCTGATGGTTTGTTGATCCACCGGGATGAGCAAACGCCAAGAACACGTCATGCGTATCGGAGTCCCACGTATGGCCGTCTATCTCGTTTTCTGGCATGAATCTCGGTGGGAGAGTCGGATCCTTAGCAGGGTCGTTCGGTGCGTACTCGAACAAGGTCTGTCGGAAGTAAAAACCGACAGGAAGGTCAGCAACCACATCAAGGTCAGCTACTCCGTCATCCCACCCACGGATTTTAAATAAGTCAGGATTGTCGGCAGAGCCACCGTCTTTGTCGAGCTGGAATCCGTCTTGCCACAGGATGTTGTAGTTCGGAATGGTGCCGTCAGGACCTGAATGAAAGGTCCGGATGATGCCCGCTGGTTCGTTGGCGGTTCCTCCAGACCCGTCACCAAGGTTGATGGGGGACGTCAACGCTGCTTTTTGGACCATGTATTGACGCACAGCGATGCCTGGCTGCGGGATGACTTCCCATCTACCACCAGCACACAGAGGCTCGTTCCACACAACCTCACCACCGGGACCTATCAGATAGGTTCCATCGTCGTCTTGAATTGCTTCTGGGGTGATGATCCCGTATCCGTCAGGTGCGACTTGAGGGAGCTCATCGGGTTCCCCCACGTCGACGTTGCCATCAAGGTCGTATCGGACCACGAAACCATCGGGGTTAGCGAGACCGTATTTGGATTGATTCACGTAACCGGTGCCGTGGTACACCTTCTTTTCGACAGTCTTCCCAAACCATGTTGACCACAGGGTTCGACCAGCTACGTGCACTTTGTTGTCTGGACCGTAGGAAACATCTTCAGTCCACGACATCTGGTATTTGTCGCTCTTTTCTCCGTGCCACGCCTGCTTGTTCTCCCATGCCCAGTTCTTGGACAGGTCAGAGGTGTCGAATGTCATTACCCAACCATTCGCACCGTTTGCGCTGTGGGTAAATGAGTCATGTTCGGCAAGGAACGACGTGTTGGTGACAGCGACCTCTGATCCGTCACTGTTGATAGCTATCGACGGTCGATAATCCTTGTATCCGTACTCAGCGAGGGTCTTAATCTTTTTGAAGTTACCAATCGAGTCTGTGTGCAACAGGAATGTGTCACCGTTGCGCACACCACCAAAGTCTTGATGTCTTGAACAGTCAAGAACACCACCTGCGGGTCTTGTGAACGCTGATTGAGCAGGGATGAGTGATTTGTCGCTCGCTGTTTCTGGGGTTTGGAACTTGTTCGAAGGGACCGCTGGAGAGAAATACCATTTATCGTCAGCGGTACAGGTGGCTTTATTGTTTTCCCATAG